>CAZVOQ010000108.1:0-6229 GCA_964628475.1 uncultured Oscillospiraceae bacterium
TAATTATAAGTATCATAACTTGCCTTTGCATTGCAGCTGAAGGGAAAGAATATGAAGGCGATGCTAAAACAGGTGTGAGCATATCTGCAATTAGCCTTGCTTTAATATTTATGGCGAATTTCTATGTGTTAGTAGAATTTACTTTGCCTTTATTTCCTGTTGAAATAAGCTACATGCTTGGGGCTTTATTTATTTTTATAGCAACTGCGGCGCCTTATATTATCGGTGCAGCTATAAACGATAAAATAAAAGGACTAAGAATAATTCTAACACCATTTGTATTTATACTAAATATTTCTTTAGGATTTATTTTATATTCAATACTAGAAATGATATTTAAAGCATTCAATCTTTCTATTAAAACAAATGTTACTGAAAAAGATGTTATCGCATTAGTTGATGAAACTGATGATGAAGTGCTTGATGAAGAACAAAAAGAAATGATAGAGAATATTTTTGAATTAAATAGCATGCGAGCTGAAGATGTGATGACTCATAGAACAGAAGTTTTTGCACTTGAAGCGGATATGCTTTGCGATGAAGTTATTCATAAAACTATTGAAGAAGGCTTTTCAAGAATTCCAGTTTATGAAAAAAGAATCGACACAATTATCGGCGTTTTATATGCAAAAGACTTATTAGTTACTATGTATGATGAATCAAAATTAAAACAGCCGATTAAAAATTTAATGAGAAAAGCAATGTTTGTGCCAGAATCTTGCGCTGCTAATGAATTATTACTTCAATTTAAAGTGAATAGAATGCAAATGGCAGTTGTTGTTGATGAATATGGCGGAACTTCAGGAATTGTAACGATGGAGGATATACTAGAGGAAATCGTTGGAGATATTGAGGATGAATACGATAAACTAGAAAGCCAATATAATGTTAAAGAAGATGGCTCTGTTGTTTGTAAGGCTTCAATTTATTTAGAAGATTTGCTTGAATTATTTAATATCGAACTTGATGATGATTCATGGGAAGAGCTTGAAAAAGAAGGATTTGAAACTGTTGGTGGATTAATTATTGATAGACTAGAAAGAATTCCAAATCAAGGCGAAGAAGCTATTATAGAATTTAAAGATTTAATTTTTAATGTTTTAGAAGTGGCAGATAGAAGAATAGAAAAAGTTTTAGTTTACAAAAAGATGTATCAAAAAGAAGAGAAAAAAGAAGATAAAAAAGATAAAAAAGAAAATAAAAAAGAAAAATTAACTAGCGAAGTATCTTAAAAAAATTAAAAACAAGGTTTTAGAAATAAGTTAAAACCTTGTTTTTTTAATAGATGTGATATTAAACAATAATTTAGCTGAATTTTAAAGAGAGAGTGGATAAAATATGAAAAAACATTTTGAAAAAACAATAAAAGAAGATGTTATATTTAAAGGAAAAGTTTTCACTGTTAAAGTTTTAGAAAATGAAATAGAAAATGGAAGTGTGGCAAAAAGAGAAGTTGTTTATCATAATGGTGGGGCAGGAGTTTTAGCAGTTGATGATGATGATATGGTTTATTTAATTAAGCAGTTTCGAGCGCCATTTAATCAGGAATTATTAGAAATTCCAGCTGGTAAATTAGAAATAGGCGAAGATCCTTTTTGCACTGCTAAAAGAGAATTATTAGAAGAAACAGGGCTTGTTGCAAGTGAGTATATATCCTTAGGCGAAGTTTATCCAACAGTTGGATTTTGCAGTGAAATTATTTACATATATCTCGCTAGAGGAATTGAAGTTCAAGCTCAAAAACTTGATGAAGATGAGTTTGTTTCTATTATAAAAGTTGATTTTAACGAGGCTGTTAAAATGTGTTATGATGGAAGAATTAAAGATTCAAAAAGCCTAGTGGCTATTTTAAAAGCAAAAGAGATTTTAGGAGTGTAAAAAAATGGTTTCGGTTATTATCCCAGTTTACAATGGAGAAAAATTTATTTCAAGATGCATAGATTCTGTTTTAAATCAATCGTTTAAAGATATTGAAATTATAGTAATTAATGATGGCAGTAAAGATAACACTAAAGATATTTTATTAAATTATCAAAATCAAAATGAAAATATAAAGCTTATAAATAAAGAAAATCAAGGAGTGTCGCAAGCTCGAAATGATGGGATTAATTTAGCAAAAGGCGAATACATAGCCTTTATTGATAGCGATGATGAAATTCCAAATAATTATATAAAAGAGCTGTATGATGCTATAAATAATGATGTGGATATGGCTTTATGTAGCGTTGAATACGTTAATAAAGATAATATAGTAAAGCTGGATTTTCAAAATAAAAACTATAATATAAAAGAATTTATACAATCTGCATTAATTGGCGATATTAATCCAGTTTCCGCTTTTAATGTTGTGTGGGCAAAATTATTTAAATCAGAAATTTTAAAAGAAAATAATTTGATTTTTGATTCAAATTTTAGCTATGGCGAAGACACTGTTTTTGTTTTAAATTATTTAATGCTTATAAAAAATATAATTACTATTAATAAAACTAAATATTCAGCTATCGTTAGAAATGATTCTCTAAGCCAAAGTTTTTTAACTGGGGATAAACTAAAATCATATAAAGAAATAAATGAAAAACTTGAAAATATTTTAAATTTATTAGATATAAAAGATAAGAAGTACTACTCAAAATACTGTGTTGATGTTTTTTTTGCAAGAACTAGGGAGGTTTTATCATTAGCGCCTTCAAGAAAAGAAATGCTAAACTCATTAAATACTCTTTTAAAATCAAATTTAGTTGATAAACAAAAAATAAAATTAGCTAGAAAAAATGGAAAAGGCATGGCGTTATTAGCATTTATAGTTAAAACTAAAAACGGATTTTTATATTGGATTTGGATGATTATTGCAGGAAAGCTAAGATGGTAAGAGGTATTAAATAATGAGTGTTAAAAATATAATTAGAAATCTATTGCCTCATGGAGTAGTGGATTATAAAAGAAAATTAAATGAACAACGAAACCTTGAAAATTTAAAAAACACTAAGGTTCATCTTCCCAAAATTAGCCCTAATCAGCCAGATATTTATAATAAAGATGGCGATAAGATGCATAGTTTTTACTTGCAAGATTCCTTAAATGAAACAAATCCAGTGTCGTTTGTTTTATCGGCAAAACCAAAATATATAAACTGGGATAGGTATAATTACGGGCTAAAAACACATTTTTATTCGCATAATCATATAGAGAAAATGAAAGATGATTATGCTAAAAAGAAGTTTGCATATTTTATAGAATCAGAGGCTCTTTTAAAGCCAGATTATGATATTTTATTAAATGATAGAGCATTAGCAACTCAGTTTAATGCAGTTTTCACAACGAGTGAAAGGCATTTAAATTCTCTAGCAAATGCAAAATTTTCTCCAGCGGGAGGCATATGGTATGATAAAGAGGTTGGCGGGGGAACTTTAGATGAAAAAAGATATCAAAATAAAAGTAAGAATATTTCAATAATTTCTTCAGATAAAGTTTTTTGTGAGTTGCACGCTAAAAGAATAGAACTTGCTAAAATTCTAAAAAGAGATAATCTAGCCGACACTTTTGGCACATTCGATGGCGGTAGATTTGTTAAAATTAATGAAACGCTTGATGATTATAGATATAGCATTGCCATTGAAAATAATGTAACTTCATTTTATTTCACAGAAAAAATTATGAATTGCTTTGCATCTCAAACTGTTCCAATTTATATTGGGGCTACTAAAATTGGCGATTTTTTTAATGAAGATGGCATAATTCAAGTTGATATAGATGAATTTTGCGAAAACCCACAAAAAATATTAAAAATATGCTCCGAATTTGATTACGAGCAAAGACTACCGGCGATTTTAGATAACTATAATAGAGTTAAAAAATATAGCGTTATCGAAGATTGGCTATTTAAAAATTATAAAGATATATTATTGTAAAATAAAATATTGGCAAATATCGTAATGATTATAAATTAAATTTACAAATTATAAAAAATATAAGGGAATGGCTTTCGCCATTCCCTTATATTTTTAAAAGCTTTTTTATGAATATTATATTTTTAATTAAGAATTAATCTATATTAATTAAAAATAGCCCTTGTTTTTTTGCATAATTAACTGTGAAAAATGTGCCACCTGATTCCTTTTTTAAATAAGAGATGCAATAAGCTGAGTTATCAACTAATGCTTTATTTCTTTTTTGCATACAACCAAGTGTGTATTTTTCGCTGATAAATTCAGCTGAATCGCAGGCTTTGAGAATATTTTGATAGATTTTCACATCATCTAAATTCCATTTTCTAAATTGGTCTTTGCAAGGCAGGATTAAATTCAAAGTTATATGAGGATATTTTTTTTTAAGTTTTAAAACTAAAAGGGCAGAAATAGTGTCAAAGCCTAGGGCACCACCTGCATAAAAATTGCAAACTTTTAAATTTTCAATTAAAAATTCTAAAGTGTCCTCAAGGCTCTCAATAATTAATTCAATTTTATCTTCACCGATATCTCTGTGCCCTGTAAAACAGCAATTTTCTTTGTTCATTATCGTATATTATCTCTAACTTTTTTAAAGGAGTCAACTTCTAAAAAGAAATATTTTCCAACTAATTGCATAATTTCAAAATCTTCTTCGCTATCAATATCTAAAACGCCAGTGTCTTTCATTAAAAATAAAATACATTTAGTGTCCCAGATAAATCCTGTTTTGTTTTCTCTTAAAAATTCAGCATCAAAAACATAGATGGACGCATTTAAATCATAAGTGTTTGGAACTTCTTGACGGGCTGTAAATCTGCCTAAATCAATAGATTTTACAATTCGATCACCCTCTTCTTTAACTAGATTAAAAAATGGATTTCTCCTTGAAGGACAGCCTGTTAAAACAACGCCAGCGTCTAACCTATCGATTTTTAATTGATATGCAGATAAAACATCATCAATTTGCCTTAAAGGGCTAGTTATATCTAAATCTATTAAATAATCGTATTTAAAATTTTGTTTAATTTCCATTTCCGCTAGGCAATCTTGAAAAACTTCCATTTTAGGCGATGTATCGTTTGCGTGTTCTGGCTTTCTATCTAAAACAATAACTTCTGGATATTTTTTTAAAATTAAATCAATTAAATCTTTGCTATCAGTATTTAAAACAATATCAACATTGGCCCCTTGAACTCTATTTTTAAAATCGATTGCAGATGATAGAGAATAGTAAACTAAAGGCTTGTCTAAAAAAGTTTTTAAATTTTTATTTTGAAAGCCCTTACTTCCAGCTCTGCCACAGATTGTAATTAATATATTTTTCATAAAAGTAACCCCTTTTTAAAACTTATTATTTATATTTTTTTCGCCTAAAGTTAAGGCTAAAACTTTATATGCATGTTCTGGTGGATTAATATTTTCAACTTTTTTATTAACCAAATTAATAAAATATTGCATTTCTTTTACAAACCTAACGTTTGCATCTTCGGTGCAATCAATTACGCTAGAGTCTTCTAAAGTTACGCTTCCTTTATTAAATTCGGCAATTATAGTGCCATCTTTTGTAAAAACTTCGCAGGTTCTTTTAGGAATTCTTCCTATATAGTCTAAATGAACTTCAATTAATTTATCTTTATATCTTGCGATATAAACGCTTAAATCATCACTATCAATTTCTAAATGAGAGAATTGCCCTTTAAAATTATAGCTCTTTTTTGGAAATCCAAATAAATCACACATGTAATCAAGCTCGTGGATTAAATCAATAGTAACACCGCCACCCATAGCTTTTATTGCAGAATAATTTTTTCGGTAATCGATATTTTTTCTCCAATCAGGAAGGTAGCTCGAGCAAATAATTCTGCTAGAGTAAGCTTGTTTATCTTTTAATATTTCCTTTAGAGTGTTGTAGCTTTTTGTGTATCTCATAGGGCATGCGATATATGCATTTTCTTTAGTTAGATTTAATTCATCTAAATTATAATCGCAGTTTTCAAAAATAGGCTTTTCTATAAAAAAGAATTTAGCTTTATTTTTTAAATCTAATAATGCTTTGTAGTGAAGGTTTGTTGGATTTGTTATAAAAGCTATATCATAATCATTATCTTTTAAAATGGTGAACTGCTCATGAATTAAATTAGCTATATCTTCATTTAAAGGCGATAAACTACTTCTTAATGCGTGCACAGTTAAATTAATATTTTCGCTTTTTGCAATATCAGTTAGGTTTTTTAAATGCCTTGTTCCAATACTGCCTATTCCAACAAATAAAACTTTCATTT
>CAZVOQ010000109.1:0-4160 GCA_964628475.1 uncultured Oscillospiraceae bacterium
ACATCATTGCATTTTCATTACCTGTCTTTTTTACATATTTATTTACATAATTTATTCCGTATTCATCGGTGGCATCAAAAAGGATTTCAGCATTTTTAAATTGACTTTGTAACTTTATAATAAGCGCTAAAACTTCATTTTCTTTAAAATACTGAAATACTCCTGCCACAACAAATATTGTAGGCAATGAGCAGTTAATATACTGCGAAAAATCAAGTTCATTCGCATTGATTGCCCTCAATTAAAGTTTCATTTGAAAGTGTTCCCAAAACTGTTTTTCTATTTTCAATTACCGACGGAAAATCAATTTCATAAAAGTGCGCTTTATTTGATAAATCTTTTAATCTAAAAGCCATCGTTTCTAACCCACAACCGATACAAACCACATTACATCTATCGTTTTCATTAGTAAAATCATTCACAATTTTATCCATATTAACAGCTCTTGAAGCCGAACCCATCATAGCATATTCACTGCTTTTTTCCGTTATAATATTTTGTGGTATAAGATTTTCAAGGCTTAATGCCTTTTCATCATAAAAATATTCTGGGAATCGTTTTGAAATATATATTCTTGCCATTAACGGAATAAATAAAGTATCTGGAACACCGCTTAGCTTTTTATTGTCCATAATTATTACCAAACCTTTCTTGCACAAAAATATATTAACGAGCCGTCGCAATTTAAAAATTCAAGATTAAAATCATTTGTAAATTCCTCTGTGCCTTTAATTATCCATCGCTTACTGCAAGGCACCCATATCCAATCGATAATTATTAAATCATATAAATTGATAACTGTAAAAAGTGAAAAAGTGTATAAAAAAGCTTCTGTAAATTCTTTTTTATTAACAAATATAAGTATACCTACCATAATCGCAATAAAAACAATTACTGCGATGATTTTTTTTAATATATGCTTTTTCTTAGTACTTTTAATATGAGTTTTATACTCTGGTAAATTGTCTACTTTATCCCTAATATTTTTTGGATAACTCATTACAACATTAATCGGATCTTTTGATGCAAAATATATTGCAACAGCAAATCCAAAACAAAAAATAATGCATAAAATTATAAAAGTGAGCATTTTTTCACCTTCCTTTAAAATTGTTTTATAAAAATTTCTTTTTCACCATTAATATTAGAAAGCAAAATATCGCTATATATTTTTGAAAATTTGTAGTTATCAAAGCAACTTTACGTTAGTTTAAGCTAACTTATAATATATAATTTTATCATATCCGATATGATGTGTCAATATCAGTAGTTCTCTATATTTATTTTCGCTATTTTTAGCCTTTTATTTATAAATTTAAAATTTGTAAAGCGATAGGCATTAAATTTAAAAAACCTATCGCTTTACAATTTTATGGCCTTTGTTGATTCTGTGGCGGGCGATTTGAATTACCACCACTATTACCTTGAGTGCTTACATTTACTTCATTTCCATTCGCATCAAGCACTACTCCACCTGAAACAGTGTATGTTCCTGTAACATCAAGCTCACTATCCCCACCTGAGTAAATAGCATCAACATCAATAATAATTTCGCCACCTTCAATAATTAAATCACCATTAGAATCAATTCCATCGCCTCTTGCTTTTAATGATATAAATCCATTAGTAATTTTAACAAATCCTGTTTCACTGCTCGCATTTATTGCATCATCAAGAACATTCACAACTATATTTCCACCATTTATTGTGATTGTTGAGCCTTCTATTCCTTCATAAGCATTTTCTACAGATAAATCTATATCATTAATTAATAAATCCATATCAGCATGAAGCGCATCATCTCCTGAAAGAATATTATAAGTTCCTGCATTTATTGTTAAATTATAGTCTGAGTGAATTGAATCTTCATAAGAAGAAATATTAAATTCTCCTCCATTTAAAACTATATTTAAGCCTTTAAGCCCTTTCATACTATATTCAAGCTGGCTTGTTGCTGAAATAGTATTTCCTGAGCCTTCGCCTCTAGTAATCTCATTTAAAACTTCTACAAATCCACCACCAGTGACAATAATAAAGGTTCCGTCATCTATTTGAAGAGTTTGTTCTGCACTTATTCCATCATTTTCTGCATTAATATCAAAATTACCACTTTGTATAAATAAATTCCCTTTTCCTTCTTCTTCTAAATTTGATGTTTTTAGTCCATCTTTTCCAGCTGTAACAGTTATATCACTATTAGAAATCGCTAATAAATCTTTACCCAAAATGCCATCTGCCACTGCATTTATGGTAATTGTTACACCTTGGATAATTAAATCATCACGGCAATTAATCCCATCATTATATAAAGTTGTGACAGTTAAAGTTCCATCACCTGTAATTACGGTGTCTGCTTTTGAATAAATAGCAGCCGATGGGAATTCTTCATCAGTAGTTATAATTTCGCCTTGATTAACGCTGTTTTCTCCTTCTAAAATAATAACTACATCTTTTGCTTGTATAATATTAATCGGTGTTCCATCTTCATTATTTATATTTGCATTATTTAAAATAAGATATACAACACCCTCATCTATATCTTTATTCACATTCACTGTTATGCTACTATAATCTCCTGAAAATTCATACGCTCCACTATTTGTAATTAAAGCTTCTGAATCATCTACTAGCAATACATCTGGATTAATATTTTGAGCAAAAGAAATATCAAAAAATTCGTTTTCTAAATTTATATTTCGATTATCTGATATTATGTCTTGCTGTGTTAAATTATTGTTTTCATTAGCATTACTACATCCAACTAAAACACTCATCGCTAATACTAAGCCTACTGCAATATATCTTTTCATTTTTCCATGTTCCTTTCTATTTTTTTATAATAAAGCAAAATACTCCAAGCATTATCATTATAAACCCTAAAATCATTAAATACACTTGATAATTAGATGCTGTTCCAGCTATTTCAAAAACCCCACGAAGCATTGAGCTTAATAATAAAGCAACTACTCCTGTGTTGTAAAAATGGGTTGCAAAGAAATATTTTTTTTTCGCTTTGCAAATTTTCATTAATATCACACTGCCTAAAACTCCAAAAACAAAAGGATACAAAAACATAAATGTCATGTGTATAGAATTTACGCCATGAGAAAACAAAGAGTAAATATAAGAAGCTAGCACACAAAATATTGTTAGTATAGCATATGGCTTTATACGTTTATTTAAATAAAATTCTCTAACTTGTTTTTTATCATCCGATGTATACAATATCGCTCACGCTCCTTTCTTTTATGTCTTTACCATTTGTCGTTGGATTATTTACAACTTCACCCATAAACACCATTGTAGCAGAGCCACCACCGTCTAAATTATATGCAACTGTGCAATCATATTCACTTAAAACAATCGCCATTTCTTCAAGCGACAGTCCTTCGCTTTCATCCGTTCGCCCATCTGCCACCATAAAAATATAATGATTTTTATCTATTATAGCGATAGCTGTTCTTGGATTACTTTGATCTTCTCTTTCAACTTTACTATTCTCATCAACTATTATCTCCCCATCCAAAATAAGCCCCGGACCAAAAGAAAAAATCTGTACTGCTCCATTTTCTAAAAGTTCATTTGCTGATATGTCTAGCTCATTAATTATTTGCATATCCCCATCTTCATATATAACTAAATCTTCATTACCACCTTGCGTTTTAGTATCACGATATAAATAACCATTTCTTAAAACATATCCATAATCTCTAAATCCATAGTAATCTCCATTTATAGCAAGTATTGCATTATTATCGCTTGCTATTTGTGATGTTTTATCCTTAACATTTGTTCCAAATGAGTTTTCAGCTAACCCTGTTTTTAAAAAAGATGAATCTTTTAATATTATTTGTGCTATATAAATATCTGTATCAAATTCTCTTATAGTTTCTATATTCACACTAATATTTCCATCATTATAGCTAGTTTGAGTTATAATTGGCTCTACTATACTTTCTTCTAACTGCACGCCTTCCTCTATTTTTGTATTTTCATCAATTTTATCTAAAACAACGATATTTTGTGGCATAATAAATCTATTTAATAAAGTAAATGCTACATAAAACACAAAAAACAATGTTGCACAAGATTTCCAAATAGTAGAAGCTTTTTTGTATGTTATCTTTTTTGTAAAAACCCATTCTTTTTGCATAATATAG
>CAZVOQ010000109.1:4170-6188 GCA_964628475.1 uncultured Oscillospiraceae bacterium
CTAAATATAAATAGAGATGCATCTATAATAATTTTAGCCAAAACTGCGTTAGTTATTATCATTGATAATCCAGCTGTGCCAACTGCACTCGATATCATAATAACTAAAAATAAAATCCAATATCTTAAAGAGCTTTTAATTAAATTTCCTTTTAAATGAAAAACTGATTTTTTATTTATACAATAGTTTATCATTCCTGATAATATTCTAGCTAAAGAAGTTGCAAGCATTATATTTATAATATCTGAAAAAGGCAATAAACTCAAAGATAAGTAAAATACTATTATATCTGATAAAAAACCAACTAAAGAACTAAAAATAAATTTTAAAGGGCGTTGGTAGATTAATAAAGAATCTTTAACTGTGCGAAAATGAGAATTTTTATTATCATTAAAATAAATAGTTTTTATAGGAACAAAAATTATATCAAATTCTTCCACTACTTCTAATAAAAAATTATATTCATAATCATATCTTGAGCCATACACCTTTAATGCAGTATCTATCATGCAAGCTGGAATACCCCTTAGCCCTGTCTGTGTATCTTTGCAATTTACACCTGTAGTTATTTTAAAAACAAGTGCAGTTATTTTATTGCCAAATTTGCTTTTAAATGGCACTGTTTTATCATTAAAATCTCTTGTACCTAGTATTAATGAATTGCTACTTTCTTTTAAAGTTTCGCTGATTTTCACTATATCTTCAATGCTATGCTGATTATCTGCATCAACTGTAATTACACCTTCTTTTAAAACAAATAATTCCTTTGCAGCTTTAAATCCAGTTTTTAAAGCTTCACCTTTTCCTTTATTTTTATTGTGAGAAACTAAAACACAATCTAATAATTTAACTTCTTGGAATATATTATCATACTCATCTGGGCTACCATCATTCACCACAATTATATGATGAAATTTATTTTCCTTTAATTTTTTAACTATATCAACTAATGCTGTTTCTGGCTTATAAGCTGCTATAACTATTACAGCATTTCTCATATATCTTCCCCCTTTATTTATAGTCCATTTATAAATATCTCATTTTTCCCTATAACTATTTCAAGGTTTCCATTTCTTGTTCTAATTTCATCTATAAATAATTTTTCTTCGCTAACATCCTTTAATTCAACCTCGTAAGTTAATTTAAACAAACTTCCCATATTAGTAGTTTTCGCTGCAATCAATTTCGATTTCTTAGTGAATTTTTTAAATATATCATCAAACACATTTGTGTAATTTAAGCTTTCTGGTATTGTAATTTGTAATGTTCGGCTTCCATTTTCTTTTTCTTCTCCAAAATTTGTTGCATTTAAAACTAAAGAAAAACCACACGCAATAACACAAAATAAAACAGCAAAACCTATATATCCCATACCTATCGTTAAACCTGTGCACATAGCAGTAAATATTGCTATAATTTCTTTTGCTGTCCCTGGCATAGAGCGAAATCTCACTAAACTAAACGCACCTGCCACTGCAACGCCAGCTCCTATATTTCCATTAACCATAATAATTACCATAGTTACTGCAATAGGTAAAAGTGCTAATGTAACCACAAATCCTTTTGAGCTTCTTTCTTTATAAGAATACATTTTAGCCATAAAAACACCTAAAATAATCGCCACTGCCATACAAATAAAAAAATCTTCTAACGTAATGCTCATACTAGTTGTAGTATCAAAAATCCCTGTAAATATTCCATTCATTATTTTATTTCCTTTCTAAATCATTAACAAAATTTGGCAAAAAATATGTTTGATATGCTATGCCATATTTTGAAAATGAAGACTTATAAATTTTATTTATATCTAAAAATTTCAAAAACCATTCTGGCAATCCCATAACAGTTTTAACTTCAAGCACCACATAATTACTTGATAAAACTTCTTTATCTTCATCGCTTTGATAAAAGCTTACGCTAGTATTACGAGTTTTTATATTAAAATCAAAAGTTAGTCTAAAATCTTCATCCATTACTGAGAAAAAAGCCTCTCTATCATAAGCTACATAAACTTTTGG
>CAZVOQ010000110.1:0-6099 GCA_964628475.1 uncultured Oscillospiraceae bacterium
CTGATAATGGAAAAATTTAATCGTCTATAACTCCTGAATTAATAAAAGGATTTAAAGAACTTGCAAAACTTTCAGATATAATAATTCCAAATCCTACTGAAGCTCAAATTTTACTCGATTTAAATTACCAAAAAACAATTTTTTCAAAAGATGAAATTTTTGAAATATTAAATAGTTTAAAAGATAAATATTCTGTTAGCGTTGTTATTACAGGCGTTAAATTAGATACAAATGAAATGCTTTGCCTTGGATATGATAAATTAAAAAATGAAACATTTAGCTTTATTTGCAATTATATCCCTGTTTCATATCCTGGAACTGGAGATTTATTTGGCTCTTTACTAGTTTCAAATTTACTCTCAAATGAAAGCTTGGAAAATGCTTGTAAAAAAGCTGCAAAATTCGTTGAGGAATGTATAAAAAACACTCATAGCGAAAACACCGATACTCGCTTTGGAGTTAACTTAGAGCCTATGCTTAAAAACTTGAATTAATTGGAGGAAATGAAAATGAACACTCAAAACAAAACAAAACAAATAGTTACTATTGCGCTTATGGCAGCTTTAGTTTTTACTACTACTAAATTTTTTAGTATTCCTATTCCAGTAGGTGCTGGAAAAACAGCTCTGCATTTAGGAAATGTTCTGTGTATTTTATCTGGCTTATTATTTGGACCTATAACTGGTGGATTAGCCGCTGGAATAGGAAGTATGATTGTTGATTTAACTGATCCTTTGTGGGCGCCTGAATTTTGGGTTACATTCATAATGAAATTTGCTATGGGATTTGTTGCTGGGTATATAATGAAACTTGGCAAAGAAACAAAACTAAAAACTAGTATAGCTGGCGTTGCTGGCGCTCTTACTTATTTTATTTTATACATGGGAAAAACTTATATTACCCAACACTTTATTTTAGCTACTCCAATGGAAACAACTATTGCTGTTTTAATTACTAAAGGCTCAACAAGCTTAACAAATGCCTTGATTGCTATGGTTGCTTCTGTTATACTATACTATGTTATGAGCCCAGCTTTAAAAAGGGCTAATTTATTAAAAGGAAGTAGTATATGAAAATAGTTAATATAGTTTTATTTGAGCCACAAATCCCACAAAACACCGGAAATATCGCAAGAACCTGCGCTGCAACTGGAGCAAGGCTTCATTTAGTGAAACCTTTAGGATTTGTTATAGATGATAAGCAGCTAAAAAGAGCTGGCCTTGATTACTGGGATAAGCTTGATATTACATATTACGAAAATACTGATGATTTTTTTAACAAAAACAAAGACGGACAATTCTTTTTTTACACTACAAAAGCTATAAACAGATATGATGAAGTTAATTATAATGATAATTGTTTTTTAATTTTTGGTAGAGAAGATAAAGGAATTAGTGAAGATATTTTAAAAGAACATAAAGATTCTTGCGTTAGAATTCCTATGCTTGATATGATTAGAAGTTTAAATTTATCAAATACAGTTGCCATAGCTGTTTATGAAACATTAAGGCACTGGAACTTTGAAAGTCTTGAAACTATCGGTGAATTAACAAAATTTTCTTGGGAATAAATAGCTTGCAATTTATATTTTATTATGATATAATCGCATTTGTATTTAATTACTATACAGTTTACATAAATATTTTGTAAAAAAGATTTGCAAAATTACCTATCACTAGGTTGTAGGCATCTCAAAGAGCCTTTAAAGCTTTTCTCTTTGAGCAATCCAAAGCTTTTTTAATCACTTGATATATCATTTAATTCTTCAAAAGTGGTCAGAAAAGATTTTTTCTGACCACTTTTTTATTTCTATTTTATATTTTTCAAGATATTAACTAAGCACTAAAATCAATATCAAAGAAAAGGATTCACATTATGAACTCAAAAAAATTAGTTAAACAAGCATTAATTGCAGCAATTTACACCGCTTTAAGCCTAGGTCTTGCACCATTATCATTCGGAACTGTTCAATTTAGAATAAGTGAAGCTTTAACGCTTTTACCTGTATTTAGCCCTAGCTATATAATAGGCGTTACTTTAGGCTGCTTTCTAACGAATTTACTCGGATTTTTCATGGGAGTAAATATACTAGGCTCTTTAGACATTATTTTTGGTACTAGCGCAACTTTAATTGCAGCGGTATTAACTTATTATTTAAGAAATTTAAAAATCAAAGGTTTACCTGTTTTATCAGCTGTTCCACCAATTTTAGTTAACGCTTTTATCATAGGAGGCGAATTAACATTTTTAATCGCTGGTGGTTTTGATTTCACTGTATTCACTCTACAAGCAATTTCAGTTGGTGCTGGCCAAGTTGGAAGCTGTTTAGTGTTAGGTTTATTATTAGTTAATCTAATAGAAAAAAATCAAAAGCTAAAAGAAATTATCACCAATTAAATATTTTAATAAGTAAAACAGAATTTAATTTACAGCTACTAAGCTAAAATTAAATTCTGTTTTTTATTAATCAATGATTTTTTTCATATAGTTTATTGTATCTTTTAATTTTCTACCTTTTTTAAAAAGAAAATTAATCATATTATTATAAACGATTTCAAATTCCCCAGCCGTGATTACTACATCGCCTTTAAAATTGCATTTAAATTTATATACTCTGTATAATTCTGGATTAACATCCTCTTCTACGCAAATTCCTAGCATATCATAAATCTTACTTCCATTCTCTGTTGCCCAGTTAATCATTTCATATTGCAATAAATAGGTTGGCATTAAGTTTCTATGCTTATCAACTGAAGCACCATAGACATAGCTAGTTGTATCTCCACTTTTAATTGCTATTGCTCCACAAAGCGGTATATCATCATAATAGCAAACAAATAATTTTGCATTATCTCCAAATGCCTCTAATATAGAAGCTAGGTATACTTTTGTGCGAATACTAAATTTTTTTCTTATTCCTGTTTCAATATACATGCTATAAAAATCATCAATTAGCTCTTTTCCTGTTTTTATTGTAACTTTATTATTTATAGCCAAGCGTATCTTTCTTCTAGTATTTGATGAAAATCTATATAAAATATCGTCTTTTTCTAAATATTCAATATCATTAAGTACATAATTAAATCTTGGCTGAATAGTTTCTTCATAGTTTTTATTTTTGCAAACTTTAAATCCATAAGACTTCATTTTTTCAATTAAAATTTTATCATTTTCTAATATTAATGGATCGCAAATAAATTTAAATGCGTTGTTTTCTATTGCTAATTGCTTAATTCCTAATAATAAATCATTCATAGCCTTAGAGTTTGTATAATCACACACTGGTCCTCTTGGAGCATACATTAAACTAAACGGGCCTAATTTTTTTATTAAAATCGACACTCCTCCCATTATTTCACCACTATCATCTCTTGAAACAATTATTTGCTGTTGCCACCCTTTTTTAACTTTTGCCCAAGAAGCATTTTGCTGAAACGCAACTTTTGAAAAACTAGATGTGAAACATTCAAATTCTTCATATTTTTCTTTTCTTAAAACTTCCATTTTACACACCCCTTTTATAATATTTTCTCTTTACAATTATTGTACAATTTTAAAACAATCAAACTATTTTCAAAATGTTATATAGTTGTAAAATAAAATATCATATAAAAACTCCATAGAAATTCTACGGAGTTTTTTATTATTTAAGGGTTATTTTCATCTTCTAATTTAGCTTCATTTATATCTCTTTTAATTATTTCTTCATCCGTCATTTCACGAGATTCTTTTTCGTTGTAAATTCCTTCTTCTCTCAATTTCTTTATTTTTTTAATTCTTAAAAATAAAATTAAAACCACTATTAATATTACAGCAACAATTATTAAAATTACTCCAACACTTAATACATCAAATAAACTACTATCGCTATTTTTAGCTTCTAATATAACATCGCTCATGTCATAATAGCTATTTAATTCATTTTCAAATCTATACTGAGAAGAAAAAGCCATTAAGGCATATGCTGTGTCTTCTAAATTTCCATCTTTTGCCTCTGGTTGGCTTTGGTTATATGAAAAATCTTCCCTTTCATATTCCATTATCCAAGAAATCAAATCATTTCCTTCTAAATCAGTTGCATCAACACCTGCTGTGTTTAAAGCAGTTACAGTTAAGGCTAAATCTTCTATGCTATCATCTGCTCGAATTCTAGTTGAAAGATATTTCACGCCATTTTCTATTGCTGTTTGCGTTTCTTGTGTTTTCTCGGTTAGTGATAAAGCGATAACTGAATTTGCGGTAACTTCAATTGGCGTTTCTTGCATTCCTTTATATTGAAAACTTCCATCTTCAACTTGTAAATCTAATATAAAGCTCACCAAATTTTCAACAGTAATATCTCCATCTTCACTTATATTATAATAGCCACTTTCAATAGCAATTAAAGTTTTAATTTTATTTAAATATCCACCTTTTAAAATTTCACTGTCATAGCTTAGTGAATCAACTAAATTCCCATATCCATACTCATCTTCGTTTACAAGCTTTCCTGTTGATGTATAAGCTAGCATAACATCTGGATATTTTTCAAGGCTTAAATCCGCTAAAGTTCCATTATTATTTAATAAGGTTTCATACACAGTTTCTGTGTATTTTTTGGATATATTATCATCAAAACTAACATGCATAGACCTTAATAAAGCCGTTACCATTAGCCCGTCTTCTATATTTGGGTTTTTCATTTCATCTGCTAGATATTCCCCTGTGTAAAAAATAGCAAGCTCTAATCTATTAGTTGTTTCTGGTGGTTTACTTTGGCAGGCAGTTAGTGCAAAAGACAAAGTAAAAATCAAAACAAACGATATTATTTTTTTAATTTTCTTCATTGGTTACCTCTTTAATTATATATTATTAATATATTTATTATTAATCTACTAACCTTAATTTATCAAAAAAAAGATTAAATGTCAATTTTTAGAGTATTTTTTATTAATTAGTTGTTAAAACAATCATTTTTATGCTATAATAACTTAAATACAATTTAAAGAATATAGGGAATTATTAAATGGAAATATTAAATAAAGAAAATTATTTTGAATACGAACTTTTTTGTGAAAAGTTTCCTTTAGCTGGCTTTCAACAAAGCATTCACTGGCAAGAAGTTAAAACTGAATGGCAAAGTGAAGTTATTGTTATTCGTGGAGATAAAGGCGAAATAATTGCTGGAATGATGGTTTTAATTCGTAAGATGGGTGCAAAAAGCTATATGTATGCAAATCGTGGACCTGTTTGTGATTATACAAACTCAGATATTTTAAAGCAGTTATACAAAGGTGTTTTATTTATCGCTAAAAAGCATAAAGCTTTTAAATTTATAATGGATCCACTCGTTGAAAATCACGAAGAAGAAATCATTCAAAATTTTATAGATGCTGGATTTAAAATTGAAAGAAACGCTGAATTTAAAAAAACTATTCAGCCAAGATATTCTTATCAGCTAAGATATTTAAAAGGATTATCTTACGATGAACTACTTTTAAAAATGTCAAGAGACACAAGATATAACATGCGTTTATATCATAAAAAAGGTGTTGTTTGCAAAGATTTAGGACTTTTAGGGCTGGATGATTTTTATAATATATATTTTGAAACAAGTCAAAGACAAAAATTTTCACCTCGTCCAAAATCTTATTTTGAAAATATGTTAAATGCCTTTGGAGATAACGCTAAATTATTTATGTGCTATTTTGGAGATGAGGCTTTATGTGGCGGTATTGGAGTTCAATATTCTAATATGGTTAGCCATGTTTATGGCTGTTCAACTGATAAAATGAGAAACCTCCGCCCAACGTATGCTATCCAAGTTGAATTAATGAAATGGGCATTAGAAACTGGCTGTTCTTCATATGATATGCAAGGCGTTTCCCCTAATGAAGAATACGATGAATCACTATATAGAGTGTTAAAATTCAAAGCTAATTTCACTGGAGAAATCGTTGAATGTGTTGGAGAATTTTATCTAACATTTGATAAACTATATGATTTTAGTATAAACACTGCATTAAACATAAGAAAAATACTAAAGAAAAAATCATAAAATTATTGAAAAAATATAATTTTTTTGATAATATAATTAAATACAAACTTTAAATTTAAAGG
>CAZVOQ010000111.1:0-4617 GCA_964628475.1 uncultured Oscillospiraceae bacterium
TTTTAAATGGGCAACAATGATTTTCACTGGAATTTTTGCCGCTGATATAATATATTATTCTTTTATCGAATGGGCATTATATGCAAGTGAAAGTTACATACAAGAAATTGGGGTGCAAGAGTGGGCGCCTGTTTATCCATTATTCCATTGGGGGCCAATCCCTTGGTCGTTTTATATTGCCTTAGCTGTTTGTTTTGGCTTTATGATTCATGTTAGAAAAAGAAAAAAACAAAAATTCTCCGAAGCATGCAGACCTATTTTAAAAGATAAGGTTGATAAACTTCCTGGTAAAATCATCGATTTAGTGGCTATATGTGCACTGCTTGCAGGAACTGCAACAACTTTCTCTCTTGCAACTCCCCTTTTATCTTCTGCTGTAAATAGAGTTTTTAATATTCCTCAAAGCACATTTTTAACTATTATTATATTAATTACAATTGCTTTAGTTTATGGATTCTCTGTTTTAAAAGGAATTAAAGGCCTAATTCATTCAGCAAGAATTTGCACAACTTTATTTATAGGCATGATGATATTTGTTTTAATTTTTGGTGGTGAAACAGTCTATATAATTGAAACTGGTATAACTAGCCTTGGAACGCTAGCCCAAAATTTTATCACTATGTCCACTTCGCTTGATCCTTTAAGAGAAACTGGCAATAGCTCTGGTGGATTTGTTCAAAACTGGACTATTTTCTACTGGGCATACTGGATGGCTTGGTGTGTTGCTACTCCGTTCTTTATTGGAATAATTAGCGAAGGTAGAACAATTAAAAATGTTATTCTAGGCTCTTATATTTATGGAATAGCAGGAACATTCTCATCATTTATAATTTTTGGCAACTATGGACTTTCACAGCAATTAAATGGAAATTTAGATATTTTAGATTATGTTTCAAACGGAAAAGATTTAAATATTGCAATTATTCAAATTTTTGAAACTCTTCCTTTTACTGAAATACTATTAATAATTTTATTTATTATGATGGTAACTTTCTATTCAACAACATTTGAATCTGTCACTATGGTTGTATCAATCTATTCATATAAAAATTTAGCTCCTGGAAGCGAAGCTTCAAATTCTGTTAAAATGTTTTGGACAATTGTTTTTATTATACTGCCTATCGGATTAATTTTTTCTGAAAACTCAATATATAATCTTCAATCAGTTTCAATAATAGCAGCATTCCCTATCGGATTAATTTTTATTATAATCCTAGCAAGCTTTTTTAAAGATGCCAGCGAATTTATATCTCAAAAATCAATAAAAAATGATGAAAAAATAAGCAGTTAGAAATAACTGCTTATTTCTTGCAACAATTTAAACAAAATTTAAGCAACAAAAATACATTGTTTTAAATTTAACAAAGCTAATTCAACAAAACTAACAATATTTATTTAGTCAAATATACAAAATATACAAATTTTTAAATATATCTCTTGAAAAAGAGATGTTTTTTCAATATAATTGTATTAGTTAATCAATTAATTATAAAGGAGATTTTTTATGTTAGGTTTAGGAAAAAAAACGGTTGAAGACATTAATGTTGACGGTAAAGCTTGCCTTGTTCGTTGCGATTTTAATGTTCCAGTAAAAAACGGAGTTATCGGAGATGATAAAAGAATTGTTGAATCTTTAAAAACAATTAAATATCTTAGAGATAACGGTGCAAAATTAATTCTTTGCTCTCATCTAGGCAGACCTAAAGGCGAGTTCAACATGGACTATTCTTTAGCACCTGTTCAAAAAAGATTAGAGGAATTACTAGGCACAACAGTTAAAATGGCAACTGATGTTATCGGCGAAGAAACTAAAAAACTAGCTAGCGAATTAAAAGCTGGCGAAATTCTACTTTTAGAAAATCTACGTTTTCATAACGAAGAAACAAAAAATGATGCAGGCTATGCAAAAGAATTAGCTTCAATGGCTGAAATATATGTTAATGATGCTTTTGGTACAGCTCACAGAGCTCATGCTTCTACTGCTGGCGTTGCTGATTACCTTCCAAGTGTTTGCGGATATCTAATTCAAAAAGAAATAGATATTATGGGCAAAGCTCTTGAAAATCCACAAAGACCTTTTGTTGCTATTTTAGGTGGTGCAAAAGTTAGTGATAAAATCGGTGTTATTAATAATCTAATTGAAAAAGTTGATAGCTTAATTATCGGTGGTGGTATGGCTTACACTTTCTTTAAAGCTAAAGGCTACAATATCGGAACTTCTTTATGCGAAGATGATAAAGTTGAGCTTGCTAAAGAATTATTAGCTAAAGCTGAGGCTAAAGGCGTTAAATTACTACTTCCTGTTGATAATATTATCGCTGATGCTTTCAGTGCTGATGCTAACACTCAAACTGTTTTAAGCGAAGAAATGCCTGATGGCTGGATGGGGCTAGATATCGGCGAGAAAACTGTTGAATTATTTAGTGATGCTATTAAATCAGCTGCAACAGTTATCTGGAATGGACCTATGGGTGTTTTTGAAATGCCAAAATTTGCAAACGGCACAAAAGCTTTAGCAAAAGCAATCGCTGAAACTGATGCTATTTCAATCATCGGTGGTGGTGATAGTGCTGCAGCTGTTGAAATATTAGGATACGCAGATCAAATGACTCATATTTCAACTGGTGGTGGAGCTTCTCTAGAATTTTTAGAAGGACTACCTCTACCTGGCATAGTTGCACTTGACGACAAATAATAATTAAATTTAAAGCGGCATTTTTTGCCGCTTTAAACTCATTTTAAAATCTATTTACTATAAATATCGCATAAAAGATATTTTGAAAGGAAGTTAATAAACCTATGAATAAAGATTTAAGAAAAGTTATCATTGCTGGTAACTGGAAAATGAACAACACTATTAAAACTACTACTTCTACTTTAGAAGAAATGATAACAACTGTGCCAAATTATGATGATGTAACTGTTATATTATCTGTTCCAAGCATTAATATCCCTTTAGCCACTTCAATTACAAAGGATAGCTTTATTAATATCGGCGCACAAAACACTCATTATGAAAATTCAGGTGCTTTCACTGGAGAAATTTCACCTTTAATGCTAAATGATTATGGTGTTAAATACGCTATTATCGGACATAGTGAAAGACGCTCATATTATGGCGAAACTGATGAAAGCGTAAATATGCGTGTAATTGGTGCTTTAAAAAATGGAATATCTCCTTTATTTTGCGTTGGTGAAGTTTTAGAAGAAAGAGAAAACGGAACTACAAATGATGTTGTTAAAACTCAAGTTACAAAAGGGCTTTTAAATGTTTCTAAAGAAGATGTTTTAAATGTTGTTGTTGCATATGAGCCTGTTTGGGCAATCGGAACTGGAAAAACAGCTACATCAGAGCAAGCAGAAGAAACTTGTGCTTATATTAGAAGCGTATTAGTTGAAATGTATGACAAGGCAACTGCTGATGCTATCTCTATTTTATACGGTGGATCTATGAATGCTAAAAACGCAAAAGAGCTTCTTGATATGGAAAATATCGATGGTGGTTTAATAGGTGGAGCTTCTTTAAAAGCTGCTGATTTTGCTGAAATCGTTAAGGCAACAAAATAATTTTAATTTACACTAATTATAAATCTAATGAGATTTATTGCAATATTCGAAAGGGATATAATTTATGAAAAAACCAGTAATTTTATGTATTATGGACGGCTACGCTTTAGCTGAAAATGGTGCTGGCAATGCAATTAGCCTTGCAAAAACTCCTACACTAGATAAAATCTTCACTTCTTATCCTACAACTACACTTGGCGCTAGTGGGCTAGATGTTGGTCTTCCTCATGGTCAAATGGGCAATAGCGAAGTGGGACACACAAATATGGGCGCTGGCAGAATAGTATATCAAGAGCTTACAAGAATTTCAAAAGAAATCAAAGATGGTGTGTTTTTTGATAATGAAGCTTTAGTTAATTCTGTTAAAGCTGCTAAAGAAAACGATAAGGCTGTTCATATCCTTGGCCTACTTTCTTCTGGTGGTGTTCATAGCCATACAGAGCACGTTTATGCTATTTTAGAATTATGCAAAAAATATGAAGTAGAAAAAGTTTTTGTTCATGCTGTTATGGACGGAAGAGATGTTAGCCCAACTAGTGGCGCTGGCTTTGTTAAAGAATTGCTATTTAAAATGGATGAAATAGGTGTTGGCAAGCTTGCAACTGTTAATGGTAGATTCTATGCTATGGACAGAGATAACCGCTGGGAAAGAGTTGAAGTAGCTTATAATAACATGGTGCTAGGTAAAGGTGAAGTTCACACAAATCCTGTTTCATATATCGAAGAATTATACACAAAAGATACTACTGATGAATTCATCGTTCCATTTATAGTAACTCCTGAAGGTAAAGTTTCTAAAGGTGATAGCTTTATTTTATTTAATTTCCGCCCAGATAGAGCAAGAGAACTTACAAGAAGTCTTGTTGATGAAAACTTTGATGGCTTCACTAGAGAAAATGAAGCACTAAATTTAAATTATGTTTGCTTTACTCAATATGATGCTAGCATGCCAAATGTTGAAGTTGCTTTTAAACCTCAAAGTTTAAACAATACTTTAGGTGAATATATTTCTTCAAAAGGATTAAAACAATTAAGAATTGCTGAAACTGA
>CAZVOQ010000111.1:4627-6097 GCA_964628475.1 uncultured Oscillospiraceae bacterium
AATACGCTCATGTAACTTTCTTTTTTAATAGTGGTGTTGAAACTATTTATGAAAATGAGGATAGAGTATTAATTAATTCACCAAAAGTTTTAACTTATGATTTAGCGCCTGAAATGAGTGCTGTTGAAGTTACAGACGCATTAATGAAAAAATTAGATGAAGTAGATTACGATTTAGTTGTTTTAAACTATGCAAACTGTGATATGGTTGGACATACTGGTAAAATAGACGCTGCTGTAGTTGCAGTTGAAACTGTTGATGCTTGTTTAGAAAGATTAGTGAATAAAGCAAAAGAACTTGACGCTGTTATTCTTTTAACTTCTGATCATGGTAATGCCGAAAAAATGCTTGATGAAAACAGCAATACATTCACAGCCCATACAACTAACCCTGTTCCATTTACAGTTATTAATCATGATTGTAATTTAAGAGAAGATGGAGTTCTAGCTGATATTGCTCCTACTATTTTAGAGTTATTAAATATTGAAAAACCATCTGAAATGACTGGAACAACACTATTAAAATAAAATCTAACGTAAAATTACAAAACATCGCTATATTGTAGTTAGATACTTATAAAGAAATTTTACGAATCAAAATATAAGGGAATGGCAAAAGCCATTCCCTTAATTTATATAAAAATTTTGCTTTCAAAGTGGTAATAATATATCTTTTGATAGTAAAAGATATATTATTATCATTTTTTCAGTATGCAGTAGCGTAAAAAACTTTATCCTTTAGCAAACATTAGCCTGTTGGTCTTCACTTTGCGAATATTTGGCTTTGCTTATTCAAAAGTAGCATATTTACTGATTATATCAGCATTTTTTTATTTAATTACATTACTGAAAAAAACACATAAACAACCATTGGCACTTCTTCAAAAGTTTTTTCATCTAAAACATCATCTATTCCAATAATCATTACAGCATCACCATTTGTAGACATTATCCTTGTTTGATATCCACCAGTATCATTGCTTGAAAACTCAATATTATCTAGCTGTGTTGGAACTGCAAATTCATCTGGCATTTTATGAAAATTATCATTAATTAAAATTTTATTTTCTTCATAATCTTTTATTACGCTCTTAACTAAATTTGCAAACTCTACATTTTCGGTTATTATAGTTTCTTTTGTATCGCTATTTTCTTCTTTATTTACATTAGAGTTATTATTACTACAACCAATAAAAATAAGTGGTATAGCTAAAATAGTAATAACCGTCCATAATTTTTTCATTTAATTTATCCTTTCATATCACTGTAAAATATTTTTATTTTTATATTGCTTAACTTCTTTATTTTTATACTGGATAGCCTTAGTTGGGCATTGATTATAGCATGCAAGACAAGCACAGCAATTCTCATTAAATGATATTTTATCTTCTATAATCTCAATATTATTCATAGGACAGACTTTAATACATTTTTTGCATTTTATACACTTATTAGAAACTGAGAAATCTTT
>CAZVOQ010000112.1:0-4391 GCA_964628475.1 uncultured Oscillospiraceae bacterium
AAATTAAAAAAATCTAAGGAAATTAGAATAAAAGAAGAAGTTACAATAAATAAATATAATTAAAGCTTGTAGGTTTTGTAATCTGCAAGCTTTTAATATTTGTATTGCATTAAAGCGAAATTATAGTATAATAATAACTAAAGTTTAATTAATTAAAAATAAAAGGAGAAAACATAATGACATATTTAAACAGAGAATTAGACCATATCAACTTGCAAGTTCCATGCTTAGAGGAAGCAGTTAAATTTTACACTGAAGTAATGGGATTTGAAGTTGTAAATAGATATCATGGAAACAATAAAGATTTTGTTTTTATCACTGATGGAAATATTACATATGAACTTGTTGGAAATAAAGATGTAGAAGAAACAGTTATCCAGCATATAGCATACACTTCAACGGATATCGAAGCTGACTATGAATATTTCAAAAAATTAGATTTAATCACAATGGAATTAACACAACTTGATTTTTTATATGAAAATGGAGTTAAAATATTTTTTATAAAAGGGCCAGCTGGCAAAAAAATAGAATTTGTTGAAAGATTATAATTAATTTGTAAACAATTTGATTATTCTGTGATTTTTTTAAGATTTACTTGATTTTAGTTGTATAAATTATTATAATAGAAAAATATTTTATTTTATATCGTTTTATTAATAAAATAATTTTACAATTAACTAATCAATTTTGAATCGAGGAAAAATTTTTATGCAAACAATTATAATTTGTTTAATCGCTGGCATGGGAGCTGGGCTAGGAACTGGATTTGCTGGCATGAGTGCAGCTGTTGTAATTTCGCCAATGCTAATTACTTTTTTAGGAGTTAACCCGTTTGAAGCTATTGGAATAGCTTTAGCATCAGATGTTTTAGCTAGTGCTGTTTCAGCTTATACATATGGGAAAAATAAAAATATTGATATTAAAGGTAGCAAGAATTTATTTATTAGTGTTTTAATTTTCACTTTGGTTGGAGCAATAATTGCCCATTTAGTGCCAACAGAAACAATGAGTAGTTTAAGTGTTTATGGCTCTTTATTTATGGGTTTAAACTTTTTTATTAAATCTTTTAAAGAAGAAAAGGAAAAACCAGTAAAAGAATTTAGCGGCATTTTAAAAACTATAATGCCAATAATATGTGGGGCAGTAATAGGATTTATCTGTGGATTTATTGGAGCAGGTGGTGGAATAATGATGCTAATTCTCTTAACAACTGTTCTTGGGTATGAACTAAAAACAGCAGTTGGAACTAGCGTGTTTATTATGACGTTTACAGCTTTATTTGGAGCTTCTTCACATTTTATGCTTCAAGGAGTTTTTCCAGATTTAATGCTGTTAGTGCTTTGTGCAGGCTCAACTTTAATTTTCGCTTTATTAGGTGCTAAATTTGCAAATAATTCACAGCCAAAAACTTTAAATCGAGCAACTGGCTTAGTTTTAACAACTCTTGGAATATTTATGATTCTAACATCAAATTCTCAAAACTTAATATTTTAATAAAATAATAAAAACATCGGTTTTAGCAATTTAAAACCGATGTTTTTTTATTTTTTATTTTCTTCAATAGCTCTATTTTGAATAATTGTTTTTACTTGATCTTTTAATCCTGATAATTTTTGTTGCATTCTAAATTGATTTACAATTAATATAAAGATAATTCCAAGATACAAAAGGTTTGTAGGATCTTCAAGGCTTAGTAGATTTGCAAAATAAAAAACAATTGTAGGGAATATACTTATTACTAAAAATGATAAGGAGAACAAAACCCAGAAAACAGTGTCTTCAATTTGCATTTTTGATTTTTTAACTTTTGAAATAATGTGAAATAATGTGATTAAAGAAAAAGAAATCAGCATTAGTCTAAAAAGATTACTCATATAATTCTCCTATCTAAATTTATGCAGTATTAATATTGAAATAGTCATTCTTGCCATATACTTTATACTGTTGTAAAAGTTTAAATAACTTGTACCATTAACTCTTTCAAGCATTTCCACCTGTGTTTCAGCAAGCGTGAATCCGTCTTTTAAAAGATAGGCAATAGTGTCTGGCTCGGGGCCAAGATTAATATTATTTGCCATTTTTTCTATGATTTTTTTGTTAAATAAACGCATACCACTAGTTGGATCGGTTAATAACTTGCCAGATACTAAGAAAATTGCACCAGTTATAAATCTTGAACCTAGCATTCTAAAAGAATAAGGCTTTTTTTTGTTTACGAATCGAGAACCGATAACAATATCTGCTTTTTGCTCTAATGCTTTATTTAATAAATCATCAGAATAGCTTGCCATATGTTGTCCATCAGCATCAAATTGCATAACATAATCATAATTATTTCTATATGCATATAAGATACCTGTTTCAAATGCTCCTGCCAGCCCTAAGTTGCTTTCAAGATTTAGAATGTTAAAATTGTTTTCAAGACAAACATTTAAAGTGTTGTCTTTAGAGCCATCATTAACAATAATGTAATCCCAGTTCAAATTATTCGCTTTAATATCATTTATCGTATTAACAATATTATCTTGTTCATTATAAGCGGGGATAATTAGTAGTTTTTTCATTTTATAATCCTTTTGTTAGTTTAAATCTTCAATTTTTTTAGCAATTACTTGCCAAGTGTAATTATTTATAACAATTTCTTTGCTTTTCTTTGCTTTATCTTTTAATTTATCATCTAAAAAAGCATTTGAAATTGCATTTTTGATAAGGGTAATATCATTATTTTCAATTATAGTGCCCGAAATATCGTTTTTTATTATTTGCGTTGCACCACCACTGTTTGATGTGGTTATAGTGTAGCAGTCGGCACAAGATGCTTCTAAAACAGTTGTAGGAAATCCTTCTGAAACAGTTGGTAGGCAAAATATATCAGATTGCTTAAATAAGCTAATAACTTTATCAAAATCTAATTTTCCAAGTAAAAAAGTATTCTCGTTCTTATTTTCATTAATAAAATTATAAAGATTTCCTTCTCCTGCAAAAAACAAATATGAATTTTTAAAATTAAGTTCTTTAAAAGCAACACATAGTTTATCCACTCCTTTTTCAGGAATTAATCTGCCTGCATAGCATATAATTTTTGAATTAGGTTTTATATTATACATAGATAAATCTAAACTATTTTTATCAACAGTTTCAACTCTATTTAAATCAATACCATTAGGAATAACTCCTTTGGATTTAATATTAAAAGTTTCGAGCCATTTACAAGATGCATCTGAAACTCCATAAAATGTTTTGCACTTTCTAAAGATTAATTTAATTAGAATATGCTCATATATTTTAAGGAAAAAATCTAAAATTTTATTATTAAAAGTTAAATAATAAGAGCCATGCTCAATAATAAAGCTTTTTATATTATGCTTATTTGTAAAATTTGCTATTAAAAGTGATAGGGGATAAATCCTAGTGTTTATGATGAATTGCAAATTATCATATTTTAATAAGTTATTTAATATTTTAGAATTTTTCTTATTAAATTTAATAAAAGGGAATCTATTGTTTAATAAATTATAAGTATCTAAACGGATAATTTCTATTCCATTTTCATCAATTTCAAAATCAGATAAATTCGGCAGAGAACTAGTTATAACAATACACCTATTGCCGTTTTTAATTAATTGCTTTGATAGATTATAAGTGAAGTTTTCAACGCCACCCATAGTGGGTAAGTACTGCGCAGAAACTAAGCAGTAAGTTTTGTTCATTAACTTCTCCTAGGTTTAATAATTTTATTTAAAAATAAATATGCATCATTACATAAAAGTATAGCAGAAAATAAAACTAAAGGCAAAACAAAAATGCTAAATAAGTCATCTCTTTGAAAAGCATTAATCGCAAAAAGAGAGGATTTATTTACAGTTAGCTCATTAAATGTGATAGTGTTTGAAGCAGTAACTCCTAAATCAAATCTTATTTTTTTAGTGTTTAAAGGGATTTGGAAATAATATCCTTCTCCATCATGTTTTGCATATAGCTTTTTATCAGCAGAAAACTCTTTGTCTAAATCATTTTGATAAAACAAAACCCATTCCCCAACATTAAATAGCGTATCAGCTTTAAAATAAAGATTTAAAATAGGCTTATCACTTTGGTAAATAAATTGAGTGTCATCAGTTTCAGTTATAATAGTGTAATCATCCACAACTTCAACTCCAACATGGGAAAAATCATTTACAGTCATTTCAAGATGCTCTAAATTTATATAATTATATATACAATTTAAAAGATTGAAAATCACTATTACAATAAACACAAATAAATAGCATAATTTTAAAACGCCTAGCTTATTTGAATTAATTTTATTAAAAGTATTTTGTAGTATTTTCATTAATTAATCACCTCAAATGGAATTTCTGAACTTGAATTAACTTTAAATAAAGAAT
>CAZVOQ010000112.1:4401-6067 GCA_964628475.1 uncultured Oscillospiraceae bacterium
TGTAATATAGATATAATCAAAATTCTCAAAAACGATTTTTAAAAATTCCTCATCGGTAGTTATATTATAGTAAAATTCTAAATCTTCATCAACAAATTCTAAATTTGAAAAACTCATAGAGAAATCAATGTTAGTTAAAAGTATATCTTGATTTGAAAATGCAGGCATAGTACTATATAAATCAACCATATATTGATAATCATTAAATCTGTCTGAAATTAGCAATATACGTGGCTGAGTTTCAAATATTTCTTGATATTGTAAGGCATATTCTTTACCTTGATTTACAAGTAATTGGTCATTTTTAGGTGTATTTATAAAATAATAATCAAGCCCTGTATTGTAAATCATAAAGCTAAATAAAATTGTTAAAATATAAATTGGAAATTCAATTTTTTTCTTAATTAAAATATAAATCACTAATGATAAAACAATGTAAATCCAAAGCCAATAATACGTCGAGGAGTATCTTGGATACTCAATCATCCCGTCGTTAAATCCTGCTATAAATAAGCTGATTGCAGCAAGATAAACAAATAAACCAGCGGCAAGGCCTAAATTAATTAAAATCACAGATAATCTATGTTTTTTATCTAAAAATATTATGCTTGCAAATCCTAATATTAATAAAATAGTAATTAGAGTAGTATCTTTTATATGAAATGTGTTTCTTGAGGTGTTAAATTGTGTAGTCATATCATCGATAACTTCATTTTGTCTTTCAGTTCGATATTCAGAAGATATAACTTGCATGATAAAATTGCCCTCTTTAAGAGGAGCATCTACAGATGAATCATCATTATTTTCAGTAGTTTTAGGTTCTTTTTGGTGCTCTAAAGACGTGATATACGTTAGATCAGGATTAGCTGGGGGATGCACAGTCGTTTCGTATAAAAGTAAAGTAGGCCAGGAAATATATATTGCAAAAATAGCTATAAAATCAATAGCAAATTTTATAGCTTTTTTAAATAATGTAGTTTCTTTGTTAGTAAATAACTCAATACATGCAATAACACACATGCTTAAAACAGTGAAAAAGATACCAATATCTTTTAAAATAGTTAATACTAATAATGCAGGAATATAATAAAGTTTATTTTTATTTGAAACATATAGTGAAATTGAACTGAAGGCAACAACAGCCAGCAAATAATCTACCATAGAGGTATTAAAAGCGTAGTGTGGCTTTGTATAGTCTGCGATGAAAGAAGAGAAAGTTTGTAAAAATACCGTTAAATTAAACAATAAGAAAATAATAGGTGCAATATACTTATTTTTTATTTTAGAACATAAAAACTCTGTGGCAAGTGCAAAAGAAGCTAAAATTATAACAGAATAAGCAAAGTAGACACTATAATCTTTAAAATCAGCACTTAACAGATTAAACACATAGCTTAATACGCTACTACCAGCAATTATTAATTCATTATAATTATAAACAAAGTTAAAAGATGGCAGAAATTGATTATATTCAAATAATACTTTAGCAGAATAGCCCCAGAAAGAATATTCATCCCAATACGTGAAAACAGGCTCATTAATTAAATATAAAACTAAGAATAAAATACTAGCTAGAATTAGCATAATATTATATATATTAAAATATGATTTTATAAACTCTAAATATTTATTATTTTTATTTTTTATATAATCATAAATTAAAAGT
>CAZVOQ010000113.1:0-6039 GCA_964628475.1 uncultured Oscillospiraceae bacterium
CAAATGCAGAAATAACAGTTTCACGATGAATATTTTTCATCATTTCTTCATTATGCACAACCACTTGAGTAATTCCAAAATGATCTCTAACATCTAAAAAGATAACGCCACCATGGTCACGAATTGTTTCCACCCAGCCACTAATTCTAACATCTTGTGAAATATTAGCTTTAGTTAATTCATTACAATTATGTGTTCTTAACATAAATCCTCCTAAATAAAACAAAAAAACGTCCCAAAGGAAATTTTTTTTTAAAATAAAATTTCCGGGACGAGTTTAAAATAAATAATGTATATTTTATTAAGTTTTTGCAAATTGCTAAAACTTAAATTTATATTACCATTAGATAATATAAATTAACCCGCGGTGCCACCCGCATTGGCAAATTAAATTGCCCACTTTAATATTATATTTGTATAGCTTTTTATAATACAAAGAGTGTCCCCTTACTTTTTAAAAATTATTTTCCTTTCAGCATAAATTAAAATTAATTTAGGAAAACTCTCTTGAATTTTTAGTATTAAAAGCAAAAGCTCTTTAAAGCTAAGCACATTATAATTTATAATATAAAAAAAGTCAAGTTTTATCTACCTTTTTTACCATTAATTACAAAAGATTATTATAAATATATAATAATAGGCGCAAAAGTGCACCAAATTAGAAAAAGGGATAAATAATCTAAACTTTATTTTGCTTGTTTTATGATTAAATAAAACCATTCCCATTATAGCCCCAAAAGGCGCAACAGATGATAAAATTATCAATATTCTTTCGCTTATTCTTCTTTTATTTTTAATGGCAAAAAATTTATCAATGCCAAAAATTAAAAGCGAAAACATATTAAATATTATTATTAAAATTAGTAATTGCATTAAATCCTCTTATATATTATGTTCTAAAAATCCTTCGCCAAACACTTCATCTGTTGTAGTTAGTATAACAAAGCTAGCTGGATCAACTTCGTGTGCTATTTTTCTAATTGGAAACGCCTGCTGTTTGTTCATTGCTGTTAAAACAACTTCTCTTTCCTGCCCAGTATATGCGCCAGTGATTTTAATAATACTCGCACCTCTACCAGTTGCCTCGCCTATTGCTTTTCCAACTTCTTTTCCTTTATCAGTTACAATTAAAGCCATCTTGCCACTACCCGTACCATATATAACCTTATCGCAAATTATGCCGCCAATTCCAACAGAAACTGCGCCGTATAAAGCGGCATCTATATCATTAAAAGCAAATGCACCTAAAATTAAAACGAAAACATCTATTGAAACAGATATTGAACCTATCGAAAAATGCGGTTTTTTCTTTTTAATGCTTAATGTTAAAAAATCAGTTCCACCAGATGAGCCACCATTTGCATAAAGTATCCCTAGTGCTGCACCAGATAAAACGCCTGTGAATAACGCTGCCATCATCCTACTGCCTGTGTAAGCTGGCAATATTGTAAAAACATTTAAAAACAAACTCAAAATAAGCATTGTTTTAACAGTTTTAAACATAAACTTTGGCCCTAAAATTCTAAAGCTAATTAAAATTAAAGGAATGTTAAATATAAATTGAATTGTTCCTATTTGAATATCAAATAGGTAATTTGCAATAATAGAAAGCCCATTAACTCCACCTGGGGCAAACTCTGCAGGAGTTGCAAAACAAATCATAGCAACAGCATATACGCTGCAAGCAATTATATCTATTTTAATATCTTTAAAAAACTCTTTTAATGAATATCCCTCAAACATTTGTTTAATCATTATTTTTATCCTCTACTCTTATTCTACCCTTATTTTTAATATTTTCAATTATTATATTATCATAAAAATATTTTTATGTATACACTTAAATTTCAATTAAATTTATGAATAATTTATTATCGCTAGTTAACACTAATTTCACTTGATTTTTACATGCTGTAATAGTATAATAATTAAGGAATATGAAATATGGGCTAATATGCTTTTTAGCTTAAAAAACACAGGAGATTAAAATGAAATATTGCACTAAATGTACTATGTCAAACCAAAGACCTGGCATAACTTTTAATGAGGAAGGCGTTTGTAGCGCTTGCACTCACTACGAAAACAGAAAAAATATTGATTGGGATAAACGATGGAAAGAATTAGAAGAACTGTGTGATAAATATCGCGGATGCAATGGCGAGGGCGAATATGATTGTGCAATTGCAGTTTCTGGTGGTAAAGATAGCCATTTCCAAGTTTACATTATGAAGGAAGTTATGAAAATGACTCCTATTTTATTTTCAGCAGAAGATAATTTTCCAATGACAGACGCTGGCATTCACAATCTAAAAAATATTAGCGAAGAGTTTGGTTGCCCTATTATTAGCTGTAAACCAGATATAAAAACTCAAAAAATTCTAATGCGTGCCTTGTTTGAAGAAGAAGGTAAACCAACTTGGTATATAGATAGACACATCTACACTTTCCCACTTCATATGGCACTAAAATTCAACACTATGCTTTTAGTGTATGGCGAAAATGTCAGCTATGAGTATGGTGGAAATGATGATGGCGAAACTTATTCGGCTAAAGGACAAATTGAAAATGGAGTTGCCTCTGGAATTAGCGAGGAAAGGCTTCTTTCTTATGGTATTGATAAATCAGCTTTATCATTAACAAAAGCACCAACAAAAGAAGATCTTGATAGATTAGATCCAATGTATTTAAGCTACTTTTTGCCTTGGAATAGCTTTAAAAACTATCAATTAGCAAAATCAAGAGGGTTTAGAGATTTAACACATGAATGGGATAGAACTCATCATGCTGAAAATTTTGATCAAATCGACTCTAGGGCATACCTTGTTCACTCTTGGCTTAAATACCCAAAATTCGGACATGCAGCAGCAACAGACTACACTTCAAGATATGTTCGCTACGGACTTATGACAAGAGAAGAAAGCATAAAAATTATTAAAGAAAGAGATCATGCACTTGATCCTTTATGTGTACGTGATTTCTGCGAATTCTGTGGATACACAGAAAGCGAATTCTGGGCAATTATGGATAAATTCTACAACGAAGATTTATTTGAAAAAGACAGCTACAATAGATGGGTATTAAAAAACCCAATTTACTAATAATAGTGTCGAAATTTGTATTTTTTTAATATAATAATATAGTAGCAATTAGTAGCAATTAACAATTTTATTAAAATCATTTGAGGTGATTATTTTATTATGTATACTCACGATATATACACTGATCCTTTTCTAGGAGTAGCTAGTAGCTTTAAATTTAGAGAAGATCTTGATGCAGGAAAAATAAATAAAATATGCATGACGGAAGTTGTGAATGCAGACCTTTCAATCGCCGCTTATGGTGAAGAAAAATACTATTCCGGTTGCAAAGATGTTTTACAAAATGTTCAATCAGCCTTGCAGCAAATGGGGCTTTCTGAGTGTATTAGCTTGTATAATTTCAATTATAAAAAATTTATTTTAGCAGGAAATCAAAATATTGCAAAGGAAGATTTTTTATCTATAATGAAGCAATTTTATGCAATGTTTGAATCAGCAGCTTCTTCTGAAGTTGAAATAAGTGCTGTTTCTCGCTTTGTTGTAGTTTTGCAAGAGGATAGGTTAATAGAAAGAGCCCTGCACTCATTTTTAAATGCAAGAGACGGTAATGTTAATTTTATCATCTCACCTGATGAACTTGATGCTATTTCGGTAACTCATGAAGATGCTCGATTATTAGATTTTATTAATTTTGCAATGGAGCAAGATAGAGTTATCCCTTATTATCAAGGAATTCGCAACAATAAAACTGGGAAAATAGAAAAATATGAAGCACTTATGCGTATCATCGACGCCGATGGCAAACTTCATTCGCCTTTTCTATTTTTAGACGCTGCTAAAAAATATAAAATCTATAATCGATTAAGCCAAATTATGATTAATAAAGCTTTAAATGATTTTAAAAATAGGCGCGAATCTTTATCTATTAATATTTCAGCTTATGATATTTCAAGTGATGAATTCAGAAGATGGTTTATTAATAAACTTAAAAATTATCCTCACGGCAAACGCTTAGTAATCGAATTCGTTGAAACTGAAAACTATCAAGGCGATATGCTTTTTGATTTTATAAGTGAAGTTAGAGAATACGGCTGTAAAGTTTCGGCAGACGATTTTGGTTCTGGCTATGCTACATATTCTGCTATCGTTGCCTTATCTCCATCATTTATTAAAATTGATGGCTCAATAATCAAAAATATTATAAATTCAAAAGGAAATCTTATTATTCTTCGTTCTATCTGCTTTATGGCAGAGCTTATGGGCGCAAAAGTAATAGCTGAATTTGTTGAAACTAAGGAAATTCAAGATGTTTTAGATTTATATAATGTAGATTATTCTCAAGGGTATTTATATAGTAGGCCAATGCCTATTTCTGAATTACCACCAGTAGAGCCTAAATAAATTATATATTAAAAAACTAAAATAGGAATGCAAAAGCATTCCTATTTTTATTTATATTATATAATGTTAATATAAGCTTTAGTTTTTCTTTTGAGCTAGGATAATAGCGCAAAGATTGCGTTGGCAATCACGAAAAACTAATATTATCTTGTGATAATATAAATCGAAGTTTTCCTTGAGTGCATGATATATTGAACGCAGTTTATTTAATAAAGTAATCACTGAAAACTACAATAATATAAATATTATTTATATATTATTCTATTTTAAAACTCGTTATAATATTTTCATAATCTCTAGTTGGCCTTGAATAGGATGAAATTGTTATTGTATCAATGTTTTCACTTAAAATATAATCCTTAACATTCTCATTATCTAATAAATAGGATTTAACTGTGGCATTAAAATCTGCTAGTTCTTGGCTTGCATCATCTGTTTCAAAGTGAGAATTATCAACAAAATATTCTACAAATAATTCATTTGTTCCAATTTTCACTCCGAATTTTTCTAAAGTAAATTGATAATCATTTAATTCTCCATAATCAAAAGCAACTGTTTGAGCTTGCGTTTCTAATGATTCTTGCAATATATATTTATTATCGCTTTCTGAGTGCAAAGGCTCAGCTATCATCTCTTGCATTACATTGCCATTTTCATCAACCACTCTTATTGTTACAACTTTAGATTTTAAAGAATAAACAATATTTTCTCTTAAATGCTCTTGAAACCTTTGTATATATTCATCTGCTAAATCTTTTTTAAAAACTTCTTCATTATCTGCCATTACAATATCTACTTTGAAATCTATATTAGCATAAGGCTTTAAATTTTCGCCTTCTGAAAGTGATAAATTATCAATATTTATATCTCCTATTATTTCACTCACTTCTTCTTTAGTAAAATCAGCCGTAGCAATAGATTTTTCTAAAAATTCGGATAATTCTTCTTTAGAAAGCGTATTTAAATATTCTTTATAAATACTTTGCTCGCTAGGAGATAATTCACTAAATTCTAAAACATTATTAACAACTGGAACAGTCACTTCTTCTGGCACTTTCTGGGCATCTGTTTCTTCTATTGTATTATTAGATGTGCACGCAGTAAACAAAAATAAAACAATTAATATTAACATTAAATTCTTTTTAAACATAACATTCACCCCTTTATTTTTAAAGTAAAACTAAAAAATACTTTATATTTATATTATAGCAAGGAAACAAAGATTGTAAATATATAAATAGGATTGTTCATATTTTGTTTTAATTTACTACTATTTACAAATAAAATCCTCTAATGACATAGGTAACTACTCATAAAAAAAACTTTGTGAATAAAAAAAACACAAGGGAATGGCGAAAGCCATTCCCTTGTCTTATTCGTAAAATTTCTTTATGTGTACCTAGCTAATCCACTAGTGGATTAATTTTAATATTTTGGTAAAACAACACTTTCTGAAAAATCTTCCATATCTAAAGTTAAGTTTTTATTATAAAAAGGATCTTCTAGTAAGTCAGGGTGTTTTGATTTTAATCTTTGTCTTTCATTTTCAAAACGCTCTTTTTTCTCTTTATTTTTATCGCTACCCCTTGATTTTGATTCG
>CAZVOQ010000114.1:0-6037 GCA_964628475.1 uncultured Oscillospiraceae bacterium
AAATAGTTTCTAAAACACATTATATACTATTAAATTTTATTTATCAACTAAAAAAAGCAGTTTATTAAAACTGCTTTTTTATTATATAATTTTATTCTTCTACTGTTTCTTCTAAAGTTTCAACACCTGTTATAACTATTTCTTCCATTTTTAATACATCAACTATGCCAACGTAGCTCTCGCCAACATTAACTTTGATTTCTTCGCCATCTTCATCCATTATAACTAGTGGTGCACGTGGCTCAGCCTTTGTGTAAGTAATTTTTTTATACTCGCCACCATAGAAATAATAGCCTTCGCCGTTTTCTAAATAATAATCTGGCACAACTAAATTTTCTTTAAATCCAATATATGCATATAAAACAAACACATTATCAAATGATAGTTGTTCATTAGTTTCTGCGTCTATGTGTGGAGCGCCAAAAGCAGTTTTAAAGTATTTGTTTGTGTCAATATCATAAGTAAATGTAACAGGCGCATATTCTGAGTAGCTAAAGCTAATATTAATCGCAGATTCTCCTTCTAAAGGAGCGCTATCTTTTTCTAACTCAAAATTAAACACTGGATATCCATTTCCATTTAATTGAATAGCATTTTGATTAATCCCTTGCGTAATAAGATCAGAAGTTGTAAACCAGCAATGCTCTGGAGATAAAACTTTTTCTCTTTCTTCATCTATAAAAAATGCATTTTCTCCAAGATATAACCCATCAACATTTTGATAATTATACATATTTAGCATTTCCGTAGCAGAGGCAGAGCCCCCGATATTTACATAAATTGCATTAGATGGCAAAACAAATTCAATAAATTGATCTCTTGCACTTCTAACAGGGCCTACTGTGCCAACGCTTTCAACATTAGGATATAAAGCCATCAAACGCGTTATTCCGCCCTCGGTTACAGTTTCATAAATAACTTGTGCACTAGTTAGGCCTTTTTGTGGCAGTGCTTGTTTTGCATTATTTATCATAACAGCAACAGGACGTGACACATTTGTTTGCCCTTCTTGTAAATCTTCACCTGTTAGATAATTATATTCTTTTGCAACAACTTCTTCTTGCGTTGTTGTTTCTTGTTCTTGTTGATTTGTAGCTGTTTCTTCATCGCTACTTGAGCAGGCTGTAAGGCTAAGCGCTAAAGCTGCAACTAAACATATGCTTAGTATTTTTTTTATTTTAATCAAGAGTATTCTCCTTTTATATTTTAAATCTTAATTAATTATATATTATTATTTATCACTTGTAAACTAAAAAAGCTGTTTTGTAAATCTTTTTTTATAAAATCAACATATATTGATAATAAAAAACAAGTATCTAGCTTAAAAAGCCAGACACTTGTTTTATTTTTTTAATTATTAGCCTTCGCCTTCAGTAGTTTCTTCACCTGCTTCGCCTTCTGGCGCTGGTGTAGCTACTGGAGCTTTGTAATCACTGCCAACGTCTACTGGCACATTATCAAACATAAATTCACCATAGTTATCTAAATCGATAACAGTTATATAGCTAGTACCTGGATTTATCTCTAACTCTTCACTGCTTCCGTTAAATTCATAGATTTTTAAAGATGTATCTGGTGGGCCTTTAGTCCAAGATATTTTTTGAACTTCACCATTGCAGAAATAATATCCAACGCCGCCAATGTCAAAATCAAAATCTGGTAGGTAGTCGCCTGGATAATATTCAACAGGAGTCCATAATACAAATACATTATCGAATTCAACTGGTAAATTAGCATTTCCAGCATCGATTAATTGTTTTGTTTGGCCGTTTGCATTATATGTGTGAGTTTTTGTATAAGTTTGAGTTTCTTGATTATATGTGATTTCACCTGAGTAGGCAGCTGAATATTCTAATTGAATACTATTTACAGCAACGCCACCTAAATCTCTATCTGGCAGATCATAATCTGTCCAGTTAAATAATGGTAGTGGTTCGCCTTCTTCTAGGATTTTATCATTATTTTCATTATCTTTTGCTATCGCATCAGTTATTAATTGGCCTGATGTAAATGCTGTATGCCATCTTTGTCTATCAGTTAAAGATGAATCATAAAAAGTAATTCCATAACTTGGAGTTAAATCTGCGTTTCTGTATTGATAGTAATCAAGCATTGTTGTAGCATATGTTGATTCGCCATCGTGAACGTATAAAGCAGAAGTTGGAAGTAGCATTTGAACAAATTGATCTCTAGCACTTCTAACAGGGCCTACTCGAGGCATTGTTGTGTAATCTCTAAACAGAGCCATCATTCTAGTGATGCCGCCTTCTGTTTCCATTTCAAAAATTACATCTGCTTCTGATAATCCGTAATGTGGCCACGCCATTTCCGCTGTACCAACTTGCATTATATTATTAATCATAACCGCAACTGGTCTTTGGCCTTCTGGGTAGCTAAACGATTGCTCTTCCCCTGTAAAAGGTTCAACGTGCAACACTTTAGGCGTTGGGGTTGGTTCTGCTGGTTCTTGAGTATCTGAGCCAATTTCATCTGATTTGCAGGCTGTTAGCATAGCCATTGTAAGAGCTGATGCTAAAATTAAAGCTAGGATTTTTTTCATTTTATAATTCTTTCCTTTCCGATTGTTCTGCATTTTTTACAAAACTTTTGGCTTAAAATATAATCTCTAAGCCATTCTCTCTCTAATTCTCTATTTAATGATTTTAATCATATTACTTTAATATTAATACAAATTTACCAATATGTAAAGTGAAATTTACCATATTATAATTTTTTTTACCATATTGTAAACAATTTATAATACTTTTATAACACTTTATTTGTCTATGAATAACAATAGAGGCGATGTTTATCACCTCTATTATATATTTAATCGATTAAAATTTAATTAATTATAGTTTCAGGATTTACATACACAGAGTCCACTAATATTTCAAGGTGTAAATGTGGCTCGTCGCTAAGCTCCATTGGCACTTCATCTATTGAGCCTATCGTTTGTCCTTTTGAAACTTCATCATCTTTTTTCACAAAAGTTTTTTCATTTAATCCGCAATACTTTGCTATAAATTCGCCATGGTCTATTTCAACTACAACCCCTAAAAGCCCATCTGTATAAACGTCAACTACCTTGCCTGCTTTACCTGCGTAAACTGCGTTATCTTTATTTGAGGAAATATCTATTCCATTATGAGTTCTATAATCCTCAAGTGTTCGATTGTAAACTAGTTCATCCCCTGAAAATGGCACAATTATCTCCCCTTCAACTGGCATTGCAAAAGAATTATCCACAATCACTTGCTCTACTTCCTCTTGCGTTTGTGTTGGCTTTTCTGTTGGTTTTGGGCTTTCACTAGGATTTACTGTAGGCGATTTTGTTGCGTTTGGCAGTGGAACATTTTCTTCTGTTTTACCTACTGCATCTGCGTTTTCTGTTGGCACTGGTATTGGAGTTTGGGATAATTCTTGAATTTCTTGATTAGAAAGTTTATTATTTATATCTCTAATTGTTGTAAAAGATAAAACTGCAGCAACTATCACCATAACAGCTAAAATAATTCCAATAGTATTTTCCCCTATCTTCTTTTTTAAAGAAGCAAAAACATTGTTGTCCATTATATAGTCCTCCGATTTATTTTAAAACGATTTATATATATTGTTAGCAATCTTCTTTGCTTTATACACATTTATCTTAACATTGTTTTATTTTTAAAGTTGTGGTAAAATAATATATTATTTATAAAATAAAAGGAGATTTAATTTATGAAAAAATTTAAAGGAATATTTAAAAAGATTTTAGCTGTTATTATAGGCTTACTTACTATATATTTTTTATTTATGTATGGGCTTGAAAGCGATTTGATGATAATTATCGGAACTATTATTCTAGGGCTTGCCGTTGCACTTTATATGACTGCTACACCTAAGGATTATAATAAAAATATTAGTTCAGTTAAATTAATTGAAAATCCAAAAAAACTAAGCGTTCAAGATGTTTATAATGCTTTTAAAAACACTCCATCTCTTTTTGGCACGCCTTGGCTGGGCAAACTAAAACTAGTTAAAGGTGATGTTTTATTTTTTGGTCCAGTTCAGGGAGAATTTATTTATATGCATAAACTAGGCAGTAATTTTTGTATAGCTACAAACTTTATGGTTAATTTTATTAAAGCTAACAGCGAAGATTTATGGCGACTTGAAAACACAAAAACTCCAGTTGATATTTTTTCAGACGAAGATTTAGTTTGCTATTCACTTCTTTCTCAAGGCGCCCTTGAAGATATGTATAAAGTAATTGAAAACTTTTCTCTAACAGGAAATGTAGTTCCATTTTACGATAAAGAAGATCTTGGCAAAATTTATCGCTTTGATGAAGAATTTAAATTAACAGGACAAAAATTTAATCTGCTTGATTTTGATGGAACACCTATTTATGAGATTGAATCGACTCTTCCTTTAAAAACATTTTATATGAGAAAAATCTCTACAGGCGCTGAAGTTTTTCGCATGGAGAAAAAATTATTTAAAGTTTTAAACAAGTATGAATTTTCTTTGTATGGCGAAGATTATGGAATATTCGAGCAAAAGCTTGATTTAGCACATAAAACATTTGCTATGCAAACTAACGATGGACTTTTAGAAATGCAAAGCATTAATGATAAAATAGGCACAAACTATCTAGTTAAAATGAATGATATAGTTATTGGCAGTATTGCAGAGCGCTTTTCTGTAACGCTACATAATCTATATTTTGATAATTTCATTCTACACGTTAAGGATGAAAAGCACACGCCTTTACTCGGCGCACTAACTGTAATGGCTGCAAGAGAATTACAAAGAGATAGAGATAAAGAAACCTTATCTAACTAATAAAAAATAATATAAAACATAAAAAAACAAGTGGCATTAAGCCACTTGTTTTTGTTATATTTATATCGCTATACAAAATGTTTTTATAAGTGATAATTCATAGTGTTTATTTTTTAATAATTAATTATTCTTTAAACTTCTGTCACTCTTATATGCACATCTTCTAATTGAATATCTTCAACTGCACCTGGTGCGCCCATCATTAAATCTTGAGCCGCTCCATTTAATGGGAAAGCAATAACATCTCTTATTGTGTCTTCCTGGGCTAAAAGCATAACCATTCTATCAATACCAGGAGCCATGCCAGCATGTGGAGGTGCTCCGTATTGGAATGCTGTGTATAAAGCTCCAAATTTTACAGCTAAATCTTCTTCGTTATATCCTGCTATTTCAAATGCTTTTCTCATAATTTCTGGGTTATGATTTCTAACTGCACCACTTGATAATTCAATACCATTACAGATAATATCATATTGATAAGCAAAAATATCTAAAGGATCTTTAGTGTTTAAAGCCTCAAGTCCGCCTTGTGGCATTGAGAACGGGTTGTGTGTAAAGTCGATTTTCTTTGTATCTTGGTTATATTCATACATTGGGAAATCAACGATATAACAAAATTCAAATTTATCTGTGTTTATTAATTCTAAAGTTTCCCCTAGCCATTTTCTAATACCACCTGCTAATGAATCAACCACTGTTTTTGAATCGCAAATAAAGAAAACTGTATCGCCTTCTTTTAAGCCAGTTTTATTAATTAATTCATCTCTTTGCTCTGTGCTTAAGAATTTATCGATTGGCCCTTTAAATGCGCCATCTTTATATGTTAGATATCCAAGACCTTTCATTCCTATGCTCTCAGCAAATTTTAATGATGATTCAAAGAAACTTTTTGGGCGATTAGCACAAGGCGCAACTATTCCTCTTACTGGCTTTCCTTTGAATATAGGAAAATCAACATTTGAGAAAAATTCTGTTAAATCTTCAATTAATAATGGATTTCTTAAATCAGGTTTGTCTGTTCCGTATTTTGCCATTGCATCAGCAAAAGTGATTCTTCTAAAAGGTGCTGGTGAAACTTCTTTGTCTGTGAATTTTTTAAATGTGTTATATAAAACAGTTTCGCCAACTGCAAAAACGTCTTCTTGTTCCGCAAAAGCCATTTCAAAGTCTAATTGATAAAATTCACCTGGACTTCTATCGCCTCTTGCAT
>CAZVOQ010000115.1:0-6029 GCA_964628475.1 uncultured Oscillospiraceae bacterium
AATTTTAAATCAAAAGAAGTGAAATCAAGCCATAATAAATTTGAAAAATCATAGCAATTTTTTGGGCGATTCTCTTTTAAATTCATCCCTTGTTTGCAGTTTTGTGTATCATAAAGATATTTTTGATAAAACTCTTTAAAATCCTTGCAAAACTCAGTCCATATAACGCCAAATTCTTCTCTATCTTTTGGCTTAAATGAATATGCAACATTCATTTCATCATAAAAGCCTAATTCTTTATTCTCATTAAAATCCATTTTCATAAAATCAAACTTGTTTATCGCCTTTGTAACAAGCCATAAAAAAGCTGGGTAAAATTTAATTTTCTCATCTTTACAAATATGATATAATTTATCAACATTCACTTGAATAGTGGTGGAGTATCTGCAATTAATTGCTTGATAATGCATAAAATGTTCTTTTCTTTTATAATTTTTGATATCAACTAAATTTAACATACGCTTCTCCTTTAAATCTTAATAAAATAAACTTATATTTATATTTTCATTATATCATTTATATAAATAAATTTCTAGTAATTTAATTATATAATTAAAGAAATATTTTTTTTGATTTTATCAATTAAATGTGGTATTATGATAATATTGTTTTAATTAATGTATTTTAGAAAGGAATTTTTCTTATGTCAATTTTAATAACAGGTGGCTGCGGCTATATCGCAACACATACTGCAATTGAATTATTAGATAATAATTATGATGTTATTTTAGCTGATAATTTTTATAATTCATCACCAAAGGTTATCGATAGATTAAAGACAATCACAAATAAAGATTTTCTTTTTGAAGAAATAGATTTCACTGATAAAAAAGCAACTTTTGATTTATTTAAAAAGCATAAAAATATAACAGCTGTTATTCATTTTGCAGCATATAAAGCTGTTGGCGAAAGTGTTTATAAGCCATTAGAATATTATCAAAATAATATTGTTAGCACTTTAAATGTTTTAGAGGCAATGAAAGAAAACAATGTTAAAAACTTTGTTTTTTCTTCTTCTGCAACTGTTTATGGCGAGGCAAAAGAAGTTCCAGTTAATGAAGAATCATTTAGTTTAATCGCAAATAGCCCATATGGCTGGACAAAGGTTATGATTGAGCAGATGCTACGCGATATAACATTTGGCGATAAAAACTTTAACACTATTTTACTAAGATATTTTAATCCTATCGGCGCTCACCCATCAGGGCTTATTGGAGAAGATCCAAATGGTATTCCAAATAATCTAATTCCTTATATCGCTCAAGTTGCAATAGGTAAATTAGAAAAAATAAGCGTTTTTGGCGATGACTACAACACTCCAGACGGAACAGGTGTAAGAGATTATATCCACGTTGTTGATTTAGCAAAAGGACATGTTGCGGCTATTAAAAAGCTAGAAAAAGATTCTGGATTATTCACTTATAATCTAGGAACAGGCAAAGGATACAGCGTTTTAGAAGTTATAAAGGCTTATGAAAAAGCATGCAAAAAAACTTTAAACTACGTTATATCGCCAAGAAGAGCTGGAGATATTGCATCACTATATGCAAATCCGCAAAAAGCTTTAGATGAATTAGGCTGGAAAACACAGTATTCTATCGATGAAATGTGTGAACACTCTTGGAATTGGCAAAGCCAGAATCCAAATGGATTTAAAGACTAATATATACACTATATAATTTAAAAAGGACTAATATTTATGAATAAACCTGTTTTAGTAGTAATGGCAGCAGGCATGGGCTCACGATACGGTGGCTTAAAGCAAATAGAGCCTCTAGGGCCTAATAAAGAGATAATTATTGATTACTCAATCCACGATGCAAAGCAAGCTGGATTTGAAACTGTTGTTTTTATTATAAAATCAAGTATTGAAAAAGATTTTAAAGAGGCTGTTGGGAAAAGAATTCAAAAAACAATGAATGTTTTATATGCTTTTCAAGAAGTTTCTGATTTGCCTTCTGGCTATACTTTACCAGAAGATAGAGTAAAACCTTGGGGCACAGCCCATGCAATTTGCGCTATAAGAGATATTGTAAATTCTCCTTTTGCAGTTATAAACGCTGATGATTATTATGGGCCTAGTGCATTCCGTGAAGTTTATAATTTTTTATCAAGCGAAAAAGAAAATAAGCCTTATCCTTTTGCTATGGTGGCTTATAATTTAAAAAACACTTTAACTGAAAATGGGTATGTTTCAAGAGGTATTTGCACTGTTGATGAAAATGATAAACTCATTAAAGTTATCGAGCATACTAATATCGAAAAAACTAAAACTGGCGCTGCCTTTTTACAAGGCGATAAATATATAGATATAGATGAAAACAGCTATGTTTCTATGAATTTATGGGGCTTTACTAAAGATTTTATAAATGAAAGCTGGAGTGGATTTTCTTTATTTTTAGATAAAACTTTAAATGAAAACCCTCTAAAAGGCGAATATTATCTTCCAAGTGTGGTAACAGATTTAATCCAAGATAAAAAAGCCGAAGTAACTGTTTTAAAATCAAAAGATAAATGGTATGGCGTTACATATAAAGAAGATAAAGACTCTGTTAAAAATGCTTTAAATGAAATGCATAATAACGGCTTATACAAAAACTTACTCGATGTTTAATTATTTTGAAAGGATTTTCTAGTTTATGTTAGAATTTAGATTTGCAAAACAAGAAGATGTCCAATTAATTTTAGATTTTATAAAAGAACTTGCAGAATACGAAAAACTACTTCACGAAGTTGATGCAAGCATAGAAAGTTTAACTGAGTGGATTTTTGTAAAAGAAAAAGCTGAGGTTATTTTTGCTGTAATTGATAATAAAGAAATTGGAATGATGCTTTTTTTTCACAACTTTTCAACTTTTAGGGGTAAGTCTGGAATTTATCTTGAAGATTTATATATTAAAAAAGAATACCGTGGCAATGGCTATGGAAAGAAAATGATTGAGCATTTAGCTAAAATAGCTGTTGATAGGGGCTGTCCTCGTCTTGAGTGGATTTGCCTTGACTGGAACTTGCCAAGTATTGAATTTTATAAAAAAATGGGTGCTTTTCCTTTAGATGAATGGACAGTTTTTAGATTAACTGATGATGAGCTATTAAATGCTGCTAAAACAAATTAATTTTATGAATATTCAAAATATAATTGATAAAAAAGCTTTAAAAAACTTAAAACAAGATTTTATAGATTTTATAAAAATAGCCATACTGCTTATTTTAACGCTTTTTTTATTTGAAATAACGCTTGGCACTGTTTGCTATTGGCAAATATTTTTTAATATTCCTTGCCCGTTTTGTAATATAACAACTGCCTTTTTACAGTTTGTAACATTTAATTTTAAAGAAAGCTTTCAAACTCACCCTTTATTGCCATTAGTTTTTTTAAATGTGTTAGCCTTTATTTTTTCAAGATACACTATATATAAAAAAGTTTTTTATATTTTATTTTTTATTAGCTTTTTTATATTTATTTTATTTTATTTTTTAAATTTTTCAGTCTAATAATCACTTGATTTACTATAATTTTATGGTATAATCTTTATTGAAATATATAATCGGAAAGGAACTATTATGGATCAAAATAACTATAATTCAAATAACAATCAAAATCCTGAGCACGCATCTCAGTCAAAATCAAGGCCGTATGAGCAATATCAATCAAACTACAATCAAGAAGGCTCAAATAATATGTATCAGCAAGAACAATCTTCAAATGAAGGCTCTTACACAAATCAAAGGCCTGTAAACGAAATTCCATACATACATAACCCAAATTATAATCAACAACCATCTATACCACCTGTATCATTTTTAGATTGGTTAGGATCATTTTTAGCAATGTGTGTTCCTTGCTTAAACATCATTTTATTAATTTTTTGGGCAGTTTCTTCAAACACAAACCCTAGCAAACAAAATTATGCAAGAGCTATTCTTGCACTGATTCCAATAAGCTTTATATTAGTGATTATTTTATCATTCGCATTAGCATCTCTACAAATTTACTAATATTTAAAATATTAAAATTAAGGCAAGATATTTAACATTTTTTGTTAAGTATCTTGTTTTGATTTTTTAGCCTTTTTAATTTTGCTATGATGCATTAATAAATCTTGCAAATAAAGACTATCTTTTATTAAGCCAAATCAGCGCTAAGAAAATAAGTATTCATATTTATAATTTAAAAATACACTCAAACGAAATGGAGGAATAGCAAAAGCTATTCCTCTATTATTATATTTATTATATTTAACTTATGGCTCTGGTGTTGCAGGTGTTGCAGGTGTTGCAGGAGCTTCTGTATAGTATTTTAAAACTATTGCAGTTCCTTGCGGAGTTGTTGTTCCCTCAATTATTGATTGCTCATAAATTGCGCCTACAGTAGCGCCTTCTAAATATATTCCTGCTTCTAGTGTAACGCTTAATTTATCATATAAAGAAACAGTGCTAACATTATCTTTACTAACTCCAACAAAATTTGGAACTTTTATTGGCGCATTAAGCGGCTGCATTAATAAAGTTACAACTGTATCCGCCGTTACCACTTGCTTCCCTGCCGACACGCTTTGAGAATAAATTTCACCTGGTAATACCGTAGCGTCCGATGTTTCTTGCTCTTTTATAACTACAACTAAACCTACAGAGTTTGCCATTGATAAGGCTTTTTCCTGGGTTATAATTTCGCTATATAAATTAGAATTTTCATTAACAAAATCTGGAACAAAAACTATTCCGCCCTCTGAAATAGTAAAATAAAGTGTTGCAACTATATCTTGAGTGTGATTAGCTTTTTCTTGAGCTAATATAATTCCATAATCCTTATCGGAAACTGTGAATGTGGATTGCACTGTAAAGCTTGCGCCTTTATCATTATATTCATTAACCCAAGTACGAATATTTTCTTCAGTTTGCCCTACAAATGATGGCACTAAAACTCTATATCCTAATGAGTAAACTAATTCAACATAATCGCCATCTTCTATTAAAGTTCCTGCTGATTTTGATTGAGAAACAAGCTTTCCTTCATCAACATTCATAACATATTTTTCTGTTATAAGTAATTTAATTCCTGCTTGTTGTGCTTCTAATTCAGCCATTTCTTTTGAAAAACCACTAAAATCTAAAACTCTAATTTCTTCGCCTTTTGAAACGTAAACAATTATTGTATCGCCCTCGTGAACAGTTTGGGTTGCTTTAATATTTTGTCTAATAATATTTCCTTTTAAAACAGTTTCGCTAAATTCTTCAACAATTTCAAGCACTAATGAATTATCACTAGCAAAAGTTTTAACTTCGTCAAGGCTCATTGTTAAAAAGTTTGGAAGTTTTACAGCCTCACCCTCGCCCTCACCTTTTGAAAAAGTGATATATAAAGGTGAATCTCTGCGGATTTCATCCCCGATAACTGTGTTATCATTAATTGAATATTCAATCATTTCCCCTTGTGGAACAGTGTCGCTTTCTTCTGTTGTTATACGAACTTTGCTCATTAAATTTTCATCAACCCAAGCTTCAACTTCATCGATTGACATATTCATTAAATCTGGAACTGGCACCATAATGCTTAAATCAGGACCTAGCGAAACAACTAATGTTAAAACATCATCGCCTCCTAATTTTTCGCCTTCTTCATGGCTTTGACTAATAACAGTGCCTGCTGGAATTGTATCGCTATATTCATCTTCTTTATTAATTAATACGCCATTCTCATTCGACCAAATTGTTGCTTGTGAGTAAGCCCAAGTTTCCATATTTGGAACACTTGCTCCCCCTAATAATAAAAACAATATTATAATAAAAATTAAAACTCCAACTGCAATTGTTATTATTAATTTTGTGTTTTTCTTTTTTGGAGCATCTGGATCTGCCATAAAGCTTGGCTTTGATTGCTTTGGCGCACTAAACCCACTATCAACAGCAAAATTCATCCCCTCATCTTTTTCATCTTCTTTAATTTCGATAATTCTGCTTTTTTTCGGCTCAGCATTTTCACTTGCTTTAAAAACTTCTTTTTTTACTTCCACTGGCTTTTGCACTTC
>CAZVOQ010000116.1:0-5972 GCA_964628475.1 uncultured Oscillospiraceae bacterium
TAAAATAGAGAATATTATAAATAATATACAAACATTTATAACGTAAATTGTAGTATCATTTAAATGCTTATTAATATCGATTTCAACTTCTTGTTTATCAATCGCTTCAAACACTATCCATTCATTTATATCAACTGGTGTATAGTATGCATAGCGCTCATCATCATCTTTTTTATACTTAGTTAATCCTTCTTGTCTATTTTCCACATCGATAATAAATTCATCATATGTATACCCTTCTGTGAATTCAAATTGCTTCATTTTTTGAAAAAGCAAACCATATTTCACAAACATATCATCAGAAGTATTCCCCGCTACATAATTTCCATTTCCATCAACTACTTGATAATATCCACCTATATTATATAATGTTTCATCAAACACCCTTGAAAGTTCACCCGTTGAAACAATTCCTGAAACATATGCCACTATTTCATTATTATCATTAAACATTGGAGCATTAACACTAATCACTTTTTCACCAGATATCGAATCAATAAAAACATCAGATATAAATATTTCATTTGAATCCATTTTTGGCAATCTTTGATATTCGCTTTCAATTATGCCTTCTCCATTTGTTTCATACACTTTATCGCTCGTAAATATAATAATTTTATAAAAACCCTCTAATCTTAAAAAATCATTTACAGATTTTTTAAAATATTCATTATCAATTTCTGCATGCGAAAAATAATCACAGAATAAGATAAGCGAATTTTTATAATGTTCAAACTGCAACTCCACTGAATTTGCATTATTATTAGAAACATCCTGCAATGTTTCATATACATTTTCTTCTTCATATTTTCTAGTGCTGTTCGTTATCATCACCGAACAAATCAAAAACCAGATTAATATTCCAAGAAATAATATCACATTTTTGCTACTTGATTTTTTGTTTTCTATATTAACCATAAAAATCCCCTTAAATCCAAGTATTTTCATGTTTATGCTTATATGTAAATTATATCATCTAATAATATTTAAATCAATTAAAACGGATATCTGTTTATAAAAGATATCCGTTTTTTTACAATTTATTTACTTTTTTAATTAATTTTTTGCAATAATACTTATTTTAATATTTTATCCATTGCTTTGCCTTTAGCCAGTTCGTCAACTAATTTATCTAGGTATCTTATCTCTTTCATAACTCCATCTTCAAGCTCTGCAATTTTAACACCACAAATTGAGCCTTTAATTAAGCATCTATTAGGATTCGGATTTGGTGCAGATAAAAAAATGTTTCCATATCAATTTTTGTATCATTAATTTTTTCTTGCAAATCTTCTTTGCTATATCCAGTTAGCCAGCAAATTATTTCATTTACTTCTAAATCTATTCTTCCCTTTCTTTCTGCCTTTGCAACATAAAGTGGATAAGTTTCATTAAATTTCATTTTAAACGCTCTATTTTCAGCCATTATTTTGACCTCCGATTTTTTATAGTAAGTATATCATTTTTTAATTTAAATTCAATAATTAAGAATTAGAATTATCTTTACAATTAATTTTCAAAATGCTATCATAAGATAAATTATTAATTTTTTAGGAGTAAAATTATGCAAAGATGTGCTTGGCCAAATCTTGAAAATTCACAAATATATATCGATTACCACGACAATGAATGGGGAAATGCTTCATATGATGATTCTCATCTTTTTGAAATGTTTATTTTAGAGAGTTTTCATTGTGGATTATCTTGGCTTTTAGTATTAAAAAAGCGAGATGCCTTTAGAAAAGCTTTTGATAATTTTGATGCAAAAATAATTTCAAATTATAATCAAGAAAAAGTTTTAGAGCTTATGAATAATGCCGATATAATTAGAAATAAAGCAAAAATATTAGCAGCAATTCAAAATGCAAAATCATATCTAAAAGTTGTTGAAGAATTTGGGAGCTTTTCAAATTATCTATGGGGATTTACAAACCATAAAGTAGTTTATAATCCTTTTGATGGATTAACAACCAAAAACGAATTATCTGATAAAGTGTCTAAGGATTTAAAAAAGCGTGGTTTTAAATTTATGGGAACTGTAACTTGTTTTTCTTATCTTGAAGCCGTTGGAATAATGAACAATCATGCTGAAAATTGCTTTAAACACGTGAGCTTTAATAAACGATAAAATCATTATAATTTTAAATCTAGCAATTTTTTAAAAACGCCTAAAAAGTATATTTTTTCTTATTTTAGAATTAATTAACAACAACTATAATGCATTTTAAATATAAAAAGGAATGGCAAACGCCATTCCTTTTATTTTTTAATCATTAACCTCTATCGTTACAACTACACCAGCTGGAAGACACGCTGGAATATCATATTCTTCACTCACAGCCCCATAAGCTTCACAAAGATGGTCTGGGCACACGCTATTGGCAAATTTAATCGTTCCATCTTCAACAATTAAAGTTGTAGGCAAATATCCATCTATACTATAAGTTCCATCTTCTGATAGCGGAATTCTTATCACTTCATCACTCTTTGCCACAGTTACAACTGCAACCTTACCTGTTTGCGCATTCATATTCATAATAGCCATCCCTGCTAATCCTAAAATTAAAACTATTCCTATTAAAATCGTATTTACGTTTAAAAATTTCTTCATTATATCTTCCTTTTATCATATCTTGTTTTATATTCAATTCATTATACATCAAAAAAATGTATAAAACAAGGTTACATATAAGAAAATTTTATGATATAATAATTAACATAGTAATAACATTCAAACCAAGAAAGGATAATTTAAATTATGATTAATTCACAATTAAGAAAAAAAGTTATTGATTTTATTAATCAAAACGAAGAAAACATTATCAAAGATATTACAACATTAGTTGAAATTAAAAGTGTGCAAGAAGCACCACTTCCAGATGCACCATTTGGCAAAGGTCCAAAAGATGCACTTGTTAAAGCACTTGAAATAGCTAAAAACATGGGATTAACTCCAGTAAACTGCGAAAACTATCTTGGTTATGCAGAACTTAAAGGCGAAAGCGAAAAATATTTAGCTAGCATCGGACATCTTGATGTTGTTCCTGCTGGAAATGGCTGGAAAGCTGATCCATTTATTGTTCGCAATATTGAAGGCTGGCTAATTGCAAGAGGGGTTTCTGATAATAAAGGTGCTTGTGTATTATCTTTATATATGCTTAAATTCTTTAAAGAAAATTATGATAGTATTCCATATTCATTAAGAGCAATTTTAGGTTGTAATGAAGAAAGTGGTATGCTTGATGTTAAACATTATGTAAACACTCAGCCTGCTCCTGAATTTTGCTTTACTCCAGATGCAGCATTCCCTGTTTGCATAGGAGAAAAAGGCATTTCATCTTTTGATTTAATCAGCCCAACAATAAATAATACTAATATTATCTCTTTTGATGCTGGCTCTGCTAGCAACGTTATTCCTGATAGAGCAAAATTAGTTATAAAATCAGATAAAGAGCTTTTAGAAACACAAGATATAAAAATTGAAAAACAAGACGATATTTACAGTATCACTGCTTTTGGAATTGGCGGACATGCAGCAAAGCCAAGTGGCACTAAAAATGCAATTGGTTTAATCATCGATTATGCATTTTCAAATAATTTATTTAGCGATGAAGAGGTTTTATATATGCAACTTCTAGCTAAGCTTCATTGCTCAACTGACGGAAAAGGCCTTGGAATTGACGCTGATGACGGATTATTTGATCCTCTTACTTGTATTGGTGGCATGATAAACTTTACAGATAATAAATATACTCAAAATATAAATATTAGATATCCAACTAATACTTCATTTGAAAAAATCCATGAAATACTTTCGTCAAAATTTGAAAGTATTGGTGGCAATGTTCCAATAAGTAGAGGTGTTGCGCCATTTTATATTGAGCCTGAATCTTTAGTAATTAAATCTTTAATTGAAACTTACAATGAAATAACTGGCGAAGATGAAAAGCCATATGTTATAGGCGGTGGCACTTATGCTAGAAACTTTCCTTTTGCTGTTGCTTTTGGAATTGATTTTAAAAATGAAGTGAAACCTAGTTTTGTGGGCGAAGTTCATGGTGCTGAAGAAGGACATTCAATTAAATCTTTAAAAGATGCCCTTGAAATTATGATAATTTCAATGGATAAACTTTTAATGCTTGATTATTAATAAATATTTTAATATAACTAAAAAGAAACAAGTGGCTCTAGCCACTTGTTTCTTTTTTAATAAATAGAGAAAATATATATATAATAAATACTAACAAAAGCCGTGCATTATTATATTAATTCATCAAATAGCTCTAAAAATTTATTTTCAATTATTTCAAACGAAGTAAATTCAATGTTTATATCACTTAAAATTTTCGGCTCAGTATAATCTGTAGCACTCATTAATCTATTAAGTTCATAATATAAAATATCATCATCGATTTCTTTCATTTTCATTAAATCGTCTTCGTTTATACTGCTACTAATATATTTTTTATATATTATATTTTGCAGTATTTCTTCGTATTTTAAATATTCACTTAAGTGAGCCTTAACTGGCCTTGTTATATCAGCTATGTATGCCTCACTTGCATCGTGCATTAAGCACATTAATTGAATCTTTTTTGAATAACCTCTAGCTTTAGCTTCTAAACAGCAATTTATACTATGCTGTGCAACTGAATAAAAATGCTTTAAATGCCCGTTACCTCTGCAAAGTAAAGATAAAGCATGAGCAATATCTTTTATATTTATTTTATTTTCATCTGGAGTTATGGGAGAAAATTTTTCTCCCATAAACGTTGTCATATAATCCATAATTCCACCACCATTATTCTATAAAAATCGCAAACAAGATTAACTTCTTGTTTGCGATTTAATCTTTTATAAATTGAATCCACCATCTACAACAAGGTTTTCACCTGTTATAAAACTAGACTTTTCACTTAGTAAAAACTCCACTGCATTTAAAATATCATCAGTTGTTCCTAATGAGTTTAAAGGAGTTTCGTATTTTAAATTATCTAAATCTTCTTTAGTGTAAGCGTTTAGCATATCAGTTTTAATAACTCCAGGGCTAATTGCATTAACTCTTATACCACTTGGTCCTATTTCTTTTGCTAGAGCTTTAGTAAAAGTTATAACACCGCCTTTTGAAGCCGAATAAACAGTTTCAAAACTTGCACCATTTATCCCCCAAATTGAAGAAATATTAATTATAACGCCATTTTTCTCTTTTAGCATTAGTTTAACAGCGTATTTTGATGAGTTTATTACTGATACTAAATTTGTGCTAATTATATTTTGAATTTCAAAAAACAATGTGTCTTGCAAAAGTTTTTCACATGAAACACCTGCATTGTTAATAACTGCATAAAGATTTTTATATTTATTTTCAATAAAATCATAAACACTTTTTAAATCTTCATCTAGCTTTACATCGCATTTTTTCATATCAATATCGTATTCACTCATAATTTTCTTTGCTTCTAATTCGCTATTATTATAAATTCCAACAACATTGTATCCTAAGTTTTTTAAAGATATAGCAATAGTTTTACCTATTCCTTTACTTGCCCCTGTAACTAAAACTGTTTTCATAATTACTTTACAAGTATACTATTGCAAACGCATTAGTATGCTTTCCCCCATATAACGGTGTGTTTAGCTTCTTTTTTACACATTGGGCAAACACCATCTACATTCTCTTGCATTTCAAAAGGCATACATCTACTTGATAAGCTTGCTTTTTCTTTCATTTCTTCTTCGCAAGCTAATTCGCCACACCAACCAGATATAATAAACCCATCTTTTTCTTTTGAAGAATTAATGATTGCATCAAAATCTGTTAGAGTTTCTGTTTTATTATTTCTGTTTTCAAGTGCTTTATTATACATATTTTGAGCAACATCTTCATATAATTTTTCTAGTTCTTTATCAAGGTTGTCTAGTGAAACAAATATTTTTTCTCTAGTATCTCTACGAACTAATACGCATTGATT
>CAZVOQ010000117.1:0-5941 GCA_964628475.1 uncultured Oscillospiraceae bacterium
ATTTTAACAATTAATTATTTAACTGGCTTTAATAAGCTTGCTAATGATTTTGGTGAAAATGAAATGGCTAACACATTTTTGCAATTAAAAAAAATATATATTATAGTAACAATTATAGCGATTGCGATGCTTATTTTAAGTACATTTGTTTCAATAGTAGGAATTTTGTCAGGCATAACAGGTTATATTAGTGCTGGTGTTTCATTATTCATAGTATTAAATATGTTTACTTTTTATGATAAGTTAAAAAATAAAACTAACACAAGCTCAACTAATTACACTTATAATATTAATAACAATCAAAACACTTATAATAATGAGAACTATCAGCAAGTAAACACTAATACTGAAATTAATAATTACAGCGAAAGTGCTAAAGAAAATAGAGAAGAAATCTATAAAAAATTTGAAGAGTAGTTTTAAAATAAAATTTTAGTATAATTAAAAACTATTAGTTTTACCACTTTAAAAAAAAGGAGGGTTGTACCTATGAAAAGATTCAATTTAGGAGCATTACTGTTAGCAGTTTTTGCAGAAATAGTATTGCTAGTCACTTCAATGCCTTATTTTATATGGATTTTAGGAGCAGATTATCAAATAATATATATTATAGATATTATTGTAAAGATAGTCGCATTTTTAGCAGTTTTGGCTTTAGCAAAAGAGTATGATAAAGAATTTAAGTTTGCAAAAATAATGGCATTTATTAGTGCGGCTATGTCTTTAACGCAAGGTTATGTAATTCAAGCAATATACTTTGCTTCATTTATTACATATGATCAAATATCAATGGCTTTAAGTGTGTATAAGATAAGTTTATTAGTAGTTAACTTATTACTGCTATCAGCTATTGCAAGAGGGGTTTACTCACTTTTAAATAAATCAGGAATAAAAAGCGCTCGCTTTTATTCGATGACTGTTTTAATAGGCGTAGTTATTGCAAGTGGTGGCGCATTTGCTGGACAACTGCCAATAGCAGGGGAGCTAATAATACTAGTGTTTACTGCTATTTTTGGCATAATTTTAAAAATAAATGGTGTTGAGCAAACAAAGTATGCCGATAGTAGTTATAATAAAGGGATGAATAATAGTAGGCATGATATGCAATCTCAAATGCAAAGCCAAACTGGAAGGTCTACTAGGGATGAAGTTTATAAGCAATTTGAAGAATAGTTGTAAAATAAGCTAGCCTTATTTTTATAATAGCTGTTATTATAAAAGTGAGGCTAGTTTAAAAATAAATCTTCAAATTTTAAATTTGTGTCTTTTATTGAAAACACAAAGAGAGGAAAGTTATATGAAAAAATTTAATGCAGGGGCATTAATGGTAGTTGTAGTGGCTCAAATAGTTTTATCCATTACAACATCACTGCTTGTTATAGCATCTGTACCATATGAAATTGTGGATGCTATAAAGATAGTGACAACGCTTATAACTTTAATTGGGATTTCGATTTTAGTAAAAGAGCATAATAAAGAATTTAAATTTGCAAAAAACATGGCAGTTATTAATTTTATGATAGCTATTCCACCAGTTATGCTTTTTATAATTAGTATGACACTTTTCGCTTTTTCAAGTTTTTTTGGAGATGAAGGGATTGCAAATATACTTATAGTATTAAGATTTTGTGTTCAATTATTATTTCTATCAGCTGTTACAAGGGGCGTTTATAGCTTATTAAATCAAGCTAAAGCATCTAAATTAGCTCGATTATACTCTGTGATAGCTTCAACTTGTCTTGTGCTTATGCTTTCAGGTTCTTTATTGGCTGTAATTGTTTTACTAATTATCACTGGAGCGATGGGAATTATTTTAAAAGGAAGATTAGTAGTGCCAGAATATGAAAATAGTAGTTATAATTCAATTTTAATAGATGAATTTCATAATATGCAAGCTAGAGTTGGAAAATCAACTAGAGATGAAGTTTATAAGCAATTTGAAGAGTGATAAATTGCGAAAATACAAATTATTTGAGTAAAGTATGGATTGGAAAGAGAAAAGTTTATGAAAAAATTTAAATTAGGAGGACTTCAACTTCTTGTTGCGGGTGAGATAGGGCTAGTAGTGTTAAGTGCATTGAAGCACTACATGTATCTCGTTACTGTTGATACTATTCCATTTTTTGATATATCCTTAAATGCAATTGCAGATTTAGGATATATCATCATCGCTGTAAAATATAAAAAAGAGTTTGGTTTAGCTAGAAACCTTGCGATAATTGGTATGGTTTTTCCTGCTTTATTCAGCTATCTTGTGAATACTTTGCTTAATATAAGTAATTATGATGATTTTTTATCAGCGATATATATAATGTCTGCTATATCAGGAGTCATTGCTGTTATGACAAGAATTGCATTGGCAAAAGGCGTTTTAAGTTTAGTTAAGCAAAGTGGACTAGAAAATATATCTTCAAAGTATATAAAAGCAGTGATACCTACTATTTTGTTTTTAATTGCTAATATATGCATCTCATTATTTAAAGCTTTTATAGATGCTCAAATAGATACTAATCATTCGCTTTTAGCTATGGGATTTGATGCATTAATGCTAATTTACACAGGCTATATTGCACTTATTTTAAATAATAAACCTATCCTTAATAGCTATGAAAATAGCAGTTATAATCCTAAGAATAAAATGTATAATTATAATAATATGCAATCTCAAATGCAAGGCCAAACTGCAAGGTCTACTAGAGATGAAGTTTATAAGCGATTTGAAGGATAGGGGGTAGGTGTGATGCAAAAGAATAAATTATCTGGATTAATAATTGTTTTAATAGCCGAAGTTATTATTGCTTTTTTTAGTGAAAACACTGAACTTAGTATAATAGCATCTGTTTTTATAATTTTAGGCTTGCAACTACTTTATAATAACAACAAGCACGATTTTGATAAATCTCGAAATTTTATGATTGGAATGATATTAGTTTTACTCACTAGCTATATTCCAGTTGTTCAAAATATGGAGTATAATATTTTAACTAATGGAAATCTTGAATTTATTTATCGGCTGATAAATGCAACTGTGTCAGTTATATCAGCGCTAATGCAACTTGGATATGTGTATTATTTATCAGCAGGTATTATTAGAATTACAAGAGACACTCAAGCTGAATTTTTAGGCGAAAAATTAAAAAAGAATTTAAAATACTATATTAATGCAAGCATTGTTATAGCTGCAATTAGTGCAGTTGGAAATTTAAGCTTTTATCTAGCAAATATATTAGGCTTAGGCTTAGTTGCAGCTGGGATTGTAGCGGGAATTGTTCATATTATTATATTATTTAATATATACAAAGTGTATTTAGAAATAAGTTTAAAAAATAAGATATTAGGCGAATAATAAAAAATGTCTACTGATTAATTTCAGTAGACATTTTATTTTTTGTATATTATTTTTCGCTTAATATTTTTGCATGTGCTGCTGCAAGGCGAGCGATTGGAACTCTATAAGGAGAACAAGAAACATAGTTTAAACCTGTGTTATGGAAAAATTGAATAGAAATAGGATCACCACCATGTTCGCCACAAACACCTAGCTTTATATCGCTCCTAGCTTCTCTTGCCCAAGTGGATGCCATTTTAATTAATTTTCCAACACCAACTTGATCAAGTTTTGTTGTAGGATCAAATTCAAAAATACGATTTTTGAAATAATCATCTAAAATTTGGCTTGCATCATCACGAGATAAACCATATGTAGTTTGTGTTAAATCGTTTGTACCAAAGCTGAAAAATTCAGCATACTTTGAGATTTCATCTGTCATTAAAGCTGCACGAGGAATTTCTATCATTGCCCCAACTTTATATTCGATAGTTTCGCTTTCTTCTTTAAAAATTTCTCTTGCTGTTTCATCAACTATATTTTTAACAAATTTTAATTCAGCTGAATCACAAACTAATGGAATCATTATTTCTGGAATAACAACAACGCCTTTTCTTTTTTGATTGATAGCAGCCCTAATTACAGCCCTTGTTTGCATTTGGGCAATTTCTGGATAAGAAATAGCTAATCTACACCCACGATGTCCTAGCATTGGATTTGCTTCGGATAATAATTTAATTGTATTTTTTAAGCTTGTGAATGTTACTCCCATTTCATAAGCAGTTGTTGAAATTTCATCATCGTCATGAGGCAAAAATTCATGAAGTGGCGGATCTAAAAATCTTATCGTTACAGGTAGCCCGTCCATTTCTTTAAATATGCCTTCAAAATCTTGTTGTTGCATTGGTAGAATTTTTTCTAGTGCTATTGCCCTTTCGGATTTAGTTTTTGAAACTATCATCTGGCGCATTGCTAAAATTCTATCCTTTTCAAAGAACATATGCTCTGTCCTACAAAGGCCTATGCCTTGTGCTCCAAATAATCTTGCTTGCTTTGAATCCTTTGGATTATCAGCATTTGTTCTTATTAATAATGTTCTTTCTTCATCAGCCCAAGCCATAAATTTAGCAAAGTCGCCACTTAGAGTAGCCTCGATGGTTGGGATAGATGTAAGATAGATATTGCCAGTCGTGCCATCGATAGAGATATAATCTCCCTCATTAACTTTAGTATCGCCAAAATGAGCGACTTTATTTGCGAAATCAACATGCAAAGTGGAACAACCAGATACACAGCATCTGCCCATACCCCTTGCCACAACAGCAGCATGGCTTGTCATACCGCCTCTTGCTGTTAATATCCCTTTAGAAATTGCCATTCCCTCAATATCTTCAGGGCTAGTTTCAACACGAACTAGTATAACATTTTCGTTTCGCAGGCTAACTGCTTCTTTTGCATCTTCTGCTGAAAAATAAACTTTGCCGGCAGCGGCTCCTGGTGAAGCAGGCAAACCTTTAGCAATAGGGGTTTTACTAGCTAAGGCGTTTGGCTCGAATTTTGGGTGTAGTAAGCTATCTAATTGAGCCGGCTCAACTTTAAGTAAGGCTTCTTTTTTAGTGCAAAGACCTTGCTCGAATAAATCAACTGCAATTTTAATGGCTGCTTGAGCCGTTCTTTTGCCATTTCTTGTTTGAAGCATATATAATTTGCCTTTTTCAATGGTGAACTCTAAATCTTGCATATCTTGATTATGCTTTTCAAGTGCATTAGCAATTTCGATAATTTGATTATACGCATTTGGCATAACCTTTTGTAATTCGCTTATGGTTTGCGGAGTTCTAATTCCAGCGACAACGTCTTCGCCTTGTGCATTCATTAAAAATTCACCATATAAGCTTTTTTCGCCTGTTGATGGATTTCTAGTAAAGGCAACACCTGTTCCACAATCATCACCCATATTACCAAATACCATAGATTGAACAGTTACTGCTGTTCCCCAAGAAGATGGAATATCATTCATTCGCCTGTAATATTTTGCCCTTGGATTTTCCCAAGAAGCAAAAACAGCTTCAACAGCTAAAATTAATTGCTCGCTGGGATTTGCTGGAAAATCTTTTTTTATTTCACTAAAATATATTTCTTTATAGTCTTTAATTAAAGAAATTAAATTATCAACGGATAATTCATTATCATAATTAATATTGTTTGCTTCTTTTAGAGCCTCTAGCTTGTCTTCAAATAAAGATTTTGGAATACCCATAACAACATCTGAAAACATATGAATAAATCTTCTGTAAGCATCATAAGCAAATCGAGGGTTGTTTGTTAAATCGCTAAGACCTTTAACAACTTCGTCGTTTAGTCCTAGATTTAAAATAGTGTCCATCATTCCTGGCATTGAGGCTCTAGCACCAGAACGAACAGATAATAAGAGTGGATTTTTTGGGTTTGCAAAGGTTTTTCCAGTTATTTCTTCTAATTTTTTTAAATTATCAAAGATTTCAGCTTTGATTTCTTCTGAGACGCTTTTATTATTAGTATAAAAATCGCTACATGCCTTTGTTGTAACAGTGAAGCCTTGTGGCACTGGCATGTTTAAATTAGTCATTTCGG
>CAZVOQ010000118.1:0-5853 GCA_964628475.1 uncultured Oscillospiraceae bacterium
TCTATATCAAATGAAAGGTGTACTTAAATGTTGTTTAAAGAAAAATTAAAACTTATCAGAAAAGAAAAAAATATCACACAAGAGCAGTTAGCAGAAATGCTGAATGTATCAAGACAGGCAGTTTCAAAATGGGAGCAAGGTATCGGATATCCTGAAACGGAAAAATTGATTTTGATTTCTCAAAAATTAGATGTGTCGATTGATTATCTGTTAAATGAAAAAGAAAATGTTAAAATAAAAGATGAAAAAGAAGAATGCGATGATAATCAAGGTTTATGGAAATTTAAAATTATAGAAAAAGCAGTTTTAATTTTTATAATTGTGACAGTGTTTATATATTCTGCAGGATACGCTATAGGTACGGCTGTAGCTCATTATCATAATTTGGTAGGCTAATTATCAAAAAATAATGCAAAATAATTTATATAAGATTCATAGCTGTTTATTTATAATAAAAGAAATAATAAAACTCCTAGCTGAAAAATGTTTTAACTAGGAGTTTTATTGTTTTTTGTATTATTTATTTCTGTTTCTATTAAAATTAATTAAGCTACCAGCTTTAATAATTTCTTTTTCTTCATTAGACATACCAGTCATATAAAGTTTAATCTCTTTGATTTCATCGCCGATTATATAAGCTGTAATATCTTGCATATCGCCATCTAAAGCTGATTTGATATTTGGGATATAGATATAATCATCAACATTAAATTCGGGCATTTCTTTCATTTGTAATGGTAGCATACCCCAGTTGATAACATTTGAGCGGTAACGTTTTGTTGCATATTCTTCACAGATATTGGCTAAGCCACCGATAACTCTCTGACAGCTAGCAGCTTGCTCACGAGCAGAGCCATCACCTGGTTTTACAGCGTATACCATACTACCAATTTCAACTTGATGTTGTTTAACTGTTTCATTACCTGAAATAGTGTTTATCTTTTTGAATATTTCTAATAGCTCTTTATTTTCATAATTTACATCAGTAGAAACTCTTGCTTTTTCCATTTCATTAACAAGTTTTGCTCTACTAACATATTCAGGATCTCTTCTTGAAAGAGTGAATTCAGCAAGTCCTAGAGGGTTTGATCTGTATGATGCTGTTTCTCCTGATGGGATTAATTCATCAGTAGTAGTAACAGGATCCATAATTTTTGAAGAAACTTTTAATAGGATGTTTTCAGTTAAATTAGTCATTTCTGGCCAGTCTTTGATATTTGGACCATATGTTAATTCAGCATCTTTTTCGCCTTTTTCAAAAGCTGTGAATATTCTTGAATCATAAGCTGATTTATCAAAGAAGTATTGTGGAATGTTAACTTCTTTTACAACATCAGTTGCAGGAGTTAATATACCGCCGTTAGCTGCAGTTGCAGCTATACTTCTAGCGTCCATTAAAGCAACAGCAGACATTTGATTTGCAGTTGGTTTTGAGCCTTCTCTATTAGGGAAGTTTCTTGTTGTGTGCCTTAAGCTTAATCCATTATGAGCAGGAGTATCGCCAGCACCAAAGCAAGGGCCACAGAAAGCTGTTTTCATAATAACACCGCTTTGCATTAAATCACTAACAACACCTTTTTTCATTAAATCAAGATAAACAGGTTGTGATGATGGGTAAATAGACATTGAAAACTCATCATTACCACAGCTTTTGCCTTTTAATATGCCAGCGGCTTCAATAACATTATTATAATTACCACCAGCACAGCCAGCGATAATACCTTGAGTAGCTTTTAGTTTTCCATTAACAATTTTATCAGTTAGTTTAAAATTAATATTAGGATTTCCAGAAATTCTAATAGCATCTTTTTCAACTTCACTTAAAATATCATAAGCATTAGCGTTAACTTCTTCAATAGTATATACATTAGATGGGTGGAATGGAAGAGCAATCATTGGTTTAATTTTATCTAAATCAACATAAACAACTCCATCATAATAAGCTACTGCTTCAGGGTTTAATTCTTTATATTTATCTGCTCTACCATGCATTGCTAAAAACTCTTTTGTATCTTCGTCTGTTCTCCAAATTGAAGTTAAACAAGTTGTTTCAGTTGTCATAACATCAACACCGTTTCTAAAATCAGTAGACATAGAAGAAATACCAGGACCTACAAATTCCATAACTTTATTTTTAACATATCCATTTTTAAATACTGCGCCAATAATAGCTAAAGAAATATCTTGAGGACCAATACCAGGTTTTACTTTACCATCTAAATAAATAGCAATTACTTCTGGATAATCAACATCGTATGTGTCAGAAAGTAGCTGTTTTACAAGTTCACCGCCACCTTCGCCAATAGCCATAGTTCCAAGTGCACCATAACGTGTGTGACTATCAGAACCTAAAATCATATCTCCACAGCCAGCCATCATCTCTCTCATATATTGATGAATAACAGCAACATGAGGAGGAACAAAAATACCACCATATTTTTTAGCAGCAGAAAGACCGAACATATGATCATCACTATTAATAGTTCCGCCAACAGCACATAGAGAGTTGTGACAGTTTGTTAAAACATATGGAAGTGGAAATTCGCTCATTCCAGAAGCTTTAGCTGTTTGAATAATTCCAACGAATGTTAAATCGTGGCTAGTCATAGAATCAAATTTTAATTTTAGTTTATCCATATTATTATTAGTGTTATGTTTTTCTAAAATAGAATAAGACATTGTGCCTTTTTTAGAAGTTTCTTTATCAACTTCTTTGTTTGTAAGGTTTTTAACTTCTTGTAGGTTGTTTTCTTCAATAAGTGTTGTGCCGTTAACTAGGTAGGCACCACCGTCGTATAATTTAATCATTTTTATGCTCCCTTAATTATTTTAATATTAATAAAATGCTTTTCCATCCATTAAAAGTCTTGCTGTTCTAAATCCAAATGTTTCATTAACAATTGTTTCATTGTTTTCTATCGTAAAATCAACTCCAGCTTCTAAAATTCCACTTGGATGACCTATTTTAACAAAGGCTGGATTAAAGTTTTTATCCATTACTTCGTTTACGATACTCCCTTTTATAACAGCTGCTGCAACTGTGCACATTGCACCAGTCATTGCATAAGATGGATGAGTTTTTTGCATAGACATCATTTTAGATATTAAATCGATATCTTGTGAGTTTATATTTTTGTTAGAAGAAGTTGTGTATGATTTAGCTTTTGTAACTATTGTCATTTTTGGAATTGTAGGAGATTTAGTTGCTGAATCTTTATAATCATCAATAAATCCTAGTTTTACAGCTGCCACGCCTCTAATTTTTTCAATTAAATTTAATAAATCTTCGTTTGAATCGATATCTTTTGGCAATTCTTCTCCATTTAATCCTATGCTTTCGGCAGTTATAAATACTAATGGATTCGCCGCATCAACTATCGACGCTTTAACTTCGCCCACGCCTTCAACATTTAAAACATCAACAGCATTTCCAGTAGGAAGTAATTTTCCAGTTACAGAGCCTTTAGGATCAACAAATCTAAGTTTTACAGGTGAAGCTGTACTAGGAACACCTGCGATAGCAAAATCGCCATCGTATTTAACTTTCCCATTTTCAATTTCAACTTCTGAAATAATAATTTTATCGGTGTTTGTGTTATAAATTCTAACTGCTGTTATTTTATCAGTGATTTCAACTAATCCTTTTTCAATAGCAAAAGGAGCTACACCAGAAGAAATATTTCCGCAGTTTCCTTTATAGCTAACTATTGCTTTATCAACGCTTACTTGTGCAAATGTGTAGTTGACATCGGCATCTTCTCTATCTGATTTTGAAATAATTGCAACTTTACTCGTTACAGATGTTGCACCACCTAAACCATTAATTTGCTTTGCATCTGGACTACCCATAACTTTTAAAAGCATATTATCAGTTTCTTCTTGTGTTTTTGGAAGATTATCTTTTAGAAAAAATAACCCTTTACTTGTGCCGCCTCTTAAAATGCTAACTAAAATATCATTCATATTATTACTCTCCCATATTCGCGTTATTGTGATACTATATTTAATATACTAGCACTGCATTTTAATAACCTCAAATGAGTAATAATGATAGATAGAATAACTTTTAGTTATGTAAGTTTCTTTGGGATAGCTATATGATATTAATTTAAAAAAATTAAAATAAAAAAAGAAAAAATCGCTTTATAGCTTGATTTTAATGTAGAAAATTAAAAAGAAATTTTGTTTATTTTACCAATAAAAAACCACACTAAAAAATTCATTTTAATGTGGTTTAATTTATATATTTATAGCATTTTCAACTATTTTAATAAACTCTTTAGCATATCGTGATAGATAAGAGCCTTTTCTGTATGCCACAACAAAGTCCATTTTTACAGGGGGATTTCCAACAGAAAAAACTTCTGGACGTGGCAAAATTCTTAGATGTTCTGGGTGGGTGTCTGAGAGCATACCAACTCCAAATCCGCTTGAAATCATATTAAGTGTTGCCCAGATATTTTTAATTACAATTGGATTATTTGGCTGAAAGCCTGTGTTTTTAAAAACTTCTTCGCAAGCCATTCTACTTCTTTGCTCGGGTAATTGCAATATGAAATTTTCATCTTTTAGTAAGTTTATATCTATCCACTTATATTTACAGCCTGATTTCCAAACAGCTTTAGACTCTAGTTCATGCTTTGCTTTAGCTACTAAAACTAATTCTTCTTGCTTTAAAACTTGGTATTCTATATCTTTATTTATAACAGGGCGATTAAAAAAAGCAATTTCAACATCGCCTTTAATTAATAAATCTTCTAAAACGCCTGAATGCTCTTCTTTTATATCTATAATCACATTAGGAAACAATTTATTAAAAGTTGGGATAGTGTTATGAATTAGATAAGTTGCTCTCATCGTTGGAAAAGCAATTTTTAATTCACCGATATCTTTATTTAAAATATCACGCATTTCAACATTTAATTCTTGATTTAAAGTGTAAATTTTTGTGCAGTAATTTAGATATTTTCTTCCTGCAAATGTTGGGCGATATTCTTTTTCAATTCTTTCAAAAATTTTTATGCCTAGCCTGTTTTCGGTTTCTTTTAAAAATTTTGATAAAGCAGGCTGAGATATAAATAATTTTTCAGCTGCCTTTGTGAGGCTACGCTCTCGTTCTATGCATAAGATGTATTCAACTTCTTTAATTTCCATAAAAACACCAACCTTTATAATTGTTATATGTAAGCCTTAATTAATTCTATCAAATTATTATCAAATAAGTCAAATATATAAAATAATTGTTTTCCTATAATATAAAATCCCTGAATTTTTCAGGGATTTTATAAAGATTATTTAGCTAGCTTTTTGAGCTTTTTTCTTATCCATAGCATTTTTTATCATTGGATAAAGGAATGCGAATAAAGAAATAAGAATAATTGCAAGTGCAAGTGGTCTGTCTAAAAAGCCTGAAACACTGCCTCCAGATAATATTAATTGTTTTCTAAAGTTTGTTTCGATAATTCCGCCTAAGATTAGTCCTAAAATCATAGCAGGGTTTGAGTAATTGAATTTTTTAATAACAATACCTACAAAGCTAAAGAAAAACATTATTAAAACATCATAGTAGCTATTATTTAAAGAGTAAGCACCAACTGTACCAAGTGTTACAATAACAGTTCCTAGTAGTGGGTATGGAAGTCTTAAAATTCTAGCAAACTCTTTTGTTATAAATCTACCAACTACAAATAATAGTAATGATGCAAGAACAATACCAAGGAATATAGCATTTAATAAAACTGGTTGTTGAGAAATAAGTAGTGGGCCTGGAGTTAGATTATGTATCATAAATGCTGCCATAATAATAGCTGCAGTAGGGCTACCTGGAATACCTAAAACCATTGTTGGAACTAA
>CAZVOQ010000119.1:0-5759 GCA_964628475.1 uncultured Oscillospiraceae bacterium
TCCATCTTTTTGTAATGCTATTCATTAAATATTAAACACTCCATCGGTAGCCATATCCCCATACAGTTATAATGTATTGTGGATTTGAAGGATCTTCTTCTATTTTCATTCTAAGTCTTCTAATATTAACATCAACTATTTTTAAATCCCCAAAATAATTCTCGCCCCAAGCACCTTCAAGAATCTTTTCTCTAATTAAAGCCACGCCTTCCTCTTTAAAAAACAGTTCCATAATGCTAAACTCAACGCTTGTTAAATCGATAATCTCATCATTCTTTTTAAGAATTCTGCTTTTTAAATCTAATGAAAACACACCTGATTTTAATAAATCTTCTGCCATATCAACTTTTGTTTCACTCTTAATTATTCTTCTAAGTAAAGCAGATATTCTCGCTTGCAACTCACTTGTACCAAATGGCTTTGTAATATAATCATCAGCCCCAACTGATAAAGCTGCCACCTTATCTTGTTCTTGGCTTTTTGCTGAAAGCATTATAATGCCTATTTCATCATTATTTCTTCTTATATATTCGCAAAGTGAAACTCCATTAATCCCTGGAAGCATAACATCTAATAAAGCTAAATCAAATTTTTCTCCTGAATCAATTAATTGCTTTGCCTTTTCACCACTTGATACTCTAACGGGATTATATCCTATATTTTTTAAATTAAGTTCAATAAATTCACCAATGTTATTTTCATCTTCAACAACTAATATTCTATACATAAATTAGTTCCTTTCCTTATTTTATCCTAAATAAATTATATTATTGTAAATTATTTCTTTTTGCTCTTGCGAAACTTCCTCTGAGAATAGTATGGCAACCCTTAAAACTCCCACTTCAACAATTTCTTCGCCCTCGTTTTTATAAAATGCTGTTCCTGGATTAATCACTCTTATTCTAAGCAACTCGTCGCCTGCAACAACTTCACTTTGATTTAAATTTTCATCTTCTACTCCATCTTGATTTTCATTTGATGGTATATTTTCTTGTGAGTCATCTAAATCGCTACTAATAACACCTTCTTGTGGCTCTTCATCGGCTGATAATTCTTCTATATTTTCAAGCTTTGAAACGCTCCATTCAACTGCAGATATCTGAGTTAAAAAAGTGTATCCTTGCCATTCTTCTGGCAGGCTAATAAATATTTGATTATTGCCATCAACAACACCAAAAAGTTTTCTTTGAATAGGATTAGTTAAAAATCCTGTCCACTCCATATAATCTAAAGTTTCAACTTCATCAGCTTTTATAACAGTTGCTGTTTCTAAATAATTATCATCATCAATATCAAGGCTTGTTAGTGGATAATCAAATTCCCATATTTTTTGAATTGTTCCCTCATCCATAACACTTATAAATTCTCTATTTTGATATGAAATTGCCTGTGTATGAATAACATTTTGATTATCTTTATAATCTATTAAAATCGCTGGTGTACTACTTTTTTGAGTTTTTGATAACTTTATAGATTGAATATCAGCATTTAAAACATCTAATGGATACTCAGCAATTACATCTATTTCTAATTCTTGATTTAAACTGATTAATTGTATCGAAGGCAATCTATTTTCCAAATTAGGTTGACCTATAATTAAATCAACATTTCCATCTCTTGTAACATCGCTAACAATATAACTTTGACAAAGCTGACTATATGAATTCTCAAAATGTCCGTCTTCATAGTAATAAACTGTCACCATTTTTTCTAATGTGTTTGAAAATGTGTATGTTACTAATAACTGATTGCCCTTTGATTTATCGAATTGAATATTAGAAACATTTAAAACTTCGCTCCCAAATCCTTCTAAATCATCAACAACCGACCAAACTCCATCATCATCACTTAAAACAGCCATTCTTACATACCCACTGCTACTAGGCGCTACATAAAACACTATCGCCTCTTCTTGAGAGTCTGCATTAATATCGATATATTGAATTGGCGAAATATTATCGCCTTCTTTTAAATATTTTAAAACAACATCTGCCTGCGTATATGAAGTTATCGCCGAAACAATTTCAGATTCATTTTCAGATAATTTTGGAGAAGACAAAAGTTCTATTATATTATCAGAGTTTGCATTAATACTGCACCCTGTTAAAAACAAAGCCATAATAACTAGGCTTATTATTCTTTTCATTTTAATCTATCCTTACTTAACCTATTTTAATTTTACTCTTAATTATACCACGAATAGTCTTTATTGCCAATAAAATAATGCTATAATTTATAAAGCTTTATAAATTATAGCATACATTATGTGTATATTGCATGAGAATAGTGTTTTAGTTTTAATATCCACTACTTTTTTCATTATTCAATATTTTTATAGCAGAAGAAGTTCCTAGCCTATCAGCACCAAGCAAGATAAATTTTTCCATATCTTCTTTTGTTTTTATTCCACCAGCAGCTTTAATTTTAACATTTTCTCCGATATGTTTTGAAAATAATTCAATATCATTAAAAGTTGCACCACCATTTGAAAATCCAGTTGAAGTTTTTATATAATCAGCCTTAGCATTAGTAACAGCTTTGCATAAAGCAATTTTTTCATCATCATTTAATAAACAAGTTTCTATTATAACTTTTAATATCTTATTTTTTATAGCTAATTTCACTTCTTTTATTTCTTTTTCAATGTAAAGAAAATCTCCATCTTTTGCCTTTGAAATATTTATAACCATATCAATTTCATCAGCACCTTTTTCGATAGCATCTTTTGCTTCAAAAACCTTACTGCTAGTAGTCATTGCACCTAAAGGAAACCCAATAACTGTACAAATAGCCACTTTATCATCTAATTTTTCTTTTGCAAATTCAATAAAACTTGGATTTATGCAAATTGAAGCCACTTTATATTCTATTGCCTCTTCACATAATTTTTCTATATCTTTTTTTGTAGCATCAGCTTTTAAAAGAGTGTGATCAACCCTTGATAAAATTTCAGAATTCAGCATAATTTCAATTCCTTTCAAATTTTTAAATATTTATTATAATTATATATCATTTCAAATTTAAAGTAAACAAACATTATTAATTTGACATATATAATTTCAAATGCTAATATTTTATTAAAACACTAGCTTTGAAAGGATTATAATTATGAATTTAAATGAAATTAGAGATAACGCAAAAAAACTTTGTAGTAAATGCAAAGTCTGTCCTGTTTGTAATGGAGTTGCTTGCAAAGGTCAAATCCCTGGTATGGGCGGAAAAGGCACTGGCTCTTCATTTATAAGAAATGTAGAAAAGCTAAAAGATATAAAAATAGTTATGGATGTTTTAGTTGAGAATAAAGCCCCTGATACTAGCACAAAACTATTTGGTGTGGATGTTTCAATGCCAATATACATGGCTCCTATTGCAGGTGTTAAAAATAATTACGGAGCAAATATGAGCGAAGAAGAATACACAAATTATGCCATTAATGGCTGTATATCTGCTGGCACAATAGCTTTTACTGGAGATGGTGTTAATCCTAGTATGTTTACAGGTCCTGCTGATATAATCGATAGCTTAAATGGTATGGGTATTCCAACTATGAAACCTTGGATAACTAAAGGAGTTGATATTCGCCTTAACCATCTAAATTCAAAAAATATTTTAGCCCTCGCTTGCGATGTTGATTCTGCTGGTTTGCCACTACTTAGAAATAGTGAAATACCTGTTGAAACTAAAGGTGTTAATGATTTAAAATATATAAAATCAAAAATAAATGTCCCTTTCATAGTAAAAGGAGTAATGAATAAAAAAGCTGCTCACACAGCTTTATTAGCTGGTGCTGATGCAATAGTTATTTCAAATCACGGGGGTAGAGTTCAAGATGAAACTCTTTCAACTATTGAAGTTTTAAAAGAAATTGCCCCTGAATTAAAAGGTAAAATCACAATTTTAGTTGACGGTGGTTTTAGAACTGGCGTAGATGTTTTTAAAGCTTTAGCTCTTGGAGCTGATGGCGTTTTAATAGCTCGAACTCTTGGAATTGCTGCTATTGGCGGAAAAGCTCAAGGCGTTCAAATTGCCCTTAATCAAATAAAAGATGAACTAAAAGGCACAATGATTATGACAGGCTGTGAAAAAATAAGCGATATTACACTTGATAAAGTTGCATTATTATAACAATTTCAATTAAAAAGCGTAATTCTTAGCCGATTTACGCTTTTTTAGTTGACACAATTACAACACTATATTAAAATATAATATTAGATTATAAAATAATATAATATATAGTATATAAACAAGGAGTCCTTATGTCTTTTTTAAGTAAACTTTTTGGTAATGCTCAAGCTAAAGAATTAAAATCTATTAGTGCAATAAAAGATTCAGTTTTAGCTTTAGAGTCAAAATACCAATCACTTTCAGAAAACGATTTAAAAAATCAAACTAATATCTTAAAAGAAAGAATTTCAAATGGCGAAACTTTAGATGATATTTTACCAGATGCATTTGCAGTTTGTCGTGAGGCATCTACTAGAGTTTTAGGTATGACGCATTACCCTGTTCAAATCATAGGCGGTATCGCTCTTCATCGCTCAAACATTGCAGAAATGAAAACTGGTGAGGGTAAAACCTTAGTGGCTACATTACCGGTTTATCTGAATGCATTAACTGGTGATGGAGTACACGTTATCACTGTTAATGATTATCTTGCAACTCGTGATAGCCAATGGATGGGTAAATTATATGAGTATCTTGGACTTACTGTTGGTCTTTGTGTTCATGGAATGACTCCTAATGAGAAAAAATCAGCTTATAACTGCGATATAACCTATGGTACAAATAATGAATTTGGCTTTGATTATCTTCGTGATAATATGATTATCTATAAAGAAAATATGGTGCAGCGTGGATTTAATTTTGCAATTGTCGATGAAGTTGACTCTATTTTAATTGATGAAGCTAGAACTCCACTTATCATTTCAGGTCAAGGCGATAAATCAAACGATTTATATAAAGTTGCGAATGTTTTTGCAAGAACATTAACAACGTTTAGAGTTGCTGAACATGATAGCAAAGAGGGACTTGATGATAAAACAGAAGATGTTATCATAGATGAAAAAGCAAAACAAGCTACTTTAACAAAACATGGTATCAAAAAAGCTGAGCAATATTTCAGCCTTGAAAACTATTCTGATGCTGAAAATATGACAATCGCTCACCACATTAACCAAGCTATTAAAGCTGTTAATATTATGAAGCGTGATGTTGATTATGTTGTTAAAGATGATGAAGTTGTAATCGTTGATGAATTTACAGGGCGTTTAATGCAAGGCAGAAGATACAATGAGGGGCTTCATCAAGCTATCGAAGCAAAAGAAAACGTTAAAATTGCTCACGAAAGCAAAACTTTAGCTTCTATAACATTCCAAAACTATTTTAGAATGTATAAAAAACTAGCTGGTATGACTGGTACAGCTTTAAGCGAAGCTGATGAATTTTTAGAAATCTACGGGCTTGCAGTTTTAGAAATACCAACAAATAAACCTATAGCAAGACAAGATTTAAATGATATGGTTTTTAAAACTGAAAAAGCAAAATTTAATGCTGTGGCAGATGAAGTTGCAGTAGCACACGCTAAAGGTCAGCCTGTTTTAATTGGTACTATTTCTATTGAAAAATCAGAAGAAATCGGACAATTACTTAAAAAACGTGGTATTCGCCATGAAATATTAAATGCAAAACATCACGAAAGAGAAGCTGAAATCGTGGCACAAGCTGGTAAAAAATCAGCTGTTACAATTGCTACTAATATG
>CAZVOQ010000120.1:0-5731 GCA_964628475.1 uncultured Oscillospiraceae bacterium
ATTTCTACAGATCTGTACACTTCAATTAAAGCCAATTGAACTTCTTCATTATTAAGTAGTTCAAGTAAAAGTTTTTCAGCCTCTTCTTTTAATTTTTGCTTTAAAGCGTCTAAAGCATCTTTAGCATATTCTTCTAAAGTTTCTTTAATTTTTGAAGTATCTATTCCTTTGATATCATCAACAATATCTAGTATTGTATCAATTTTTCCATTTAAGATATCTTCAATTTTATCTTCTGCAGCTTTAATATCTTCTAGTTTTTTATTTAGTTGCTCGCATAAATCGTCTAATTTCTCTTTAGCCGCTTTATACTCATCACTTAATGTATCTTTAATTTCTGATAGTTCTTTTTCTGCTTGTAAAATATCAGATCTTAGATCTTCTATTTCTTTATCAAGTTTAGAAATTATGTCTGAAATTTCTTTTGAAATTTCACCATAGTATTTATCACTAGACATTGGAGCTATCGTTACATCATAGTTTGCGTTTAAAGTGTGAGTTGCGGTATCAGTTAATAAAACTGTTTTTCCTAACTCGTTTTTAACTGTTTCTGATAATAATAAATAGCTAATAGGATTAACTGTTGCATAATGATCTGATGAGAATTGAGCTTTTAGTATTCCTGGTTCAACTGAATAGAAAATACCACCATTGTTTGCAAAAGTTGTAGCGCTATCTTTATAGTAAATTGTAACTGGTAATTGATCAACGCCTAAAGTAATAGTTGTTAATGGGATAGAAACTGGAACTGGAATTGTGATATTTAATAAATCATCAAAAATTCCGCCAATATTAAATCCAACTAAATCTTCTAAAGTTTTGCCTGATAATTTTAGTAAGTCATTTACATTGATATTAAAAGTTGCTTCAAAAGATAAAGTTAATGTTGTGCTTTCGCCAGCGTTAACTGTTCCATTTAATCCATTATCTGAAGTTGTAACTTTAAGAGCAAATGTGCTTGTTCCAAGGTTTTCAATTGTTGTAATTAAATCATTAACTGTATTGATACCAGTTGAAGCACCGCTTTCAATTTTATCAATTATAGAATTAACTTGGTTTATGATAGTGTTGATATCATCAATGTATAAATTTTCAAGATTGATGTTTAATCCGCCAACATTTATTGTTTTTCCAAGAGTTGGGATGTTAACATCTCCTGAGATTGTAGCGCCTGAATTTTCAATTGAAGTTTTAGCAGAAGTTAATGCATCGATTACTCTATTTAAAACATCGTTTGAAAACTCTGTTAAAGCTTCGCCTTCGATATCAGCTAATGGTTTACCATCATATATTTTATTGTATTCGCCTAAGTTAACTGGAAGTCCTAATGGTTCAGTAACTGTTTCAACCATGCCTTTTGAAGTTTCATTAATTAAATCTTCAAGAATAGTTGAATCAACTATAACACCATCTATAACAGTTATACCGTAATTGTTAGTTAGTGCACTAGTGTTAACTGTTAAAGTGCTTGTTACTGAGCCAAAACCACCACTAATTTTTGTAATTACTAATCCAGCGTTTTCAAGCTCTGTAATTACTGCATTAGAAGCTGATTCTGGAACTTCTACATAGAAACCTAAATCATTTAATCCAGCAGTAGGTGCATTATTTGATTTAAATACTTTATAATCATTTGTGTATGATCCTAATTTGCTGTTAACTGTAATTTTCACACCTTCAACTTTGTTGATAGTTACATCTTGAGTAAATGTGTAATTATATTTTTCATATTTTCCGATTAGTGGGCTCGCATCTCCACTAACAACTAAAGATAATTTGTAATCTCCAGCTGCCTTCATTTCAGTCACTACTTGACCATTTAAAGTAACAACTACATCATTTGCTGAAATTTTTGATTTTGCTTGTGCTCTTTCAGCTGTGTATTCTGTTAATGAATCTAATTTAGCATTTGCATCTGCAACAAATTGATCTTTTGCAGCTGATAGTTGATCTTCGGCAGTATAGTTCATTGTGATTTGTGTGCTATTAACTTTTGAGCCTAAATCAAGTGATAAAATATCAGTTAAAGATGCACTAACTTTTAATTCGCCTGTTGCAAAACTAAATTTGTAGTTTGGATTAGTAGTAGCTAAACTACCAACTGAAGCAGTAATAGCATGAGTTGAACCTTCTGGGCTTTGAGTAGTGTATGTATTAGCTATTGCTAAATCTGGTGCACCTGTAACACCTGCAGGATATCCTGAAATTTCTCCTGAAATATCATATCCTAGTGTTACAACTGAAGCTTCTTCTCCCATTGGAATTTCTGCATTTCTTGGTGTAACTGTTAATGGTGCATGATTAATTTTGTAACTTGCTACTGGAATTGAAGTTGCACCAAAATTAATGTTAATGCCATATGATGAATCAGATGCATCAACTGCATCATGCCCTGTCATAACTAAGCTACCACCTAAAAGGCTTAATACACTTGAAAGTGTTGCAAACTTAACATTAAAAGCATCTGGAGTTGTTTCTCCTAAATCTTTTACTGAACCTAGTAGCGAAATTGCAGTATCATATTTTCCATTAATAGCAATTTTTTTAGCACCAGCTTCTAAAAAGCCACCTGTAACAGCATTTAATTCAGCATCTCTTCTTTGGTTAAGTTCTGTTTTAAGAGTGTTGTAAACGGTGTCACCACTTACAGTAATTGCATGTGTTGAGCCTGTATACGTAAACGATTGCTCACTTGTTGCGAAAACTGAAATAGGTGCAACGCTAAACATTAGTGAGAATGCCATAATTGTAGCTAATGATAAGCTAACAATTTTGTTTCTCAATTGTTTTAAACTGATTGTTTTCATTTGTTTCTCCTTAAAATTGTTTTAATAATGTCTTATTATTACATAAGTAAGATTGTGCTCAATGTAACTTAATACCCATTATACACCAGAATTGTTACATTACAATTACATTCAAGTATTTTTTTACATTTTTTACATTTTTTGTCATTTTGCACATTATTTAGTTTTTTTTCAGCAATTTAAATCCAGAATTATATACAATTTACATATATACACTATCTTGAAATATTTTAAATTCAATATTTTTTTTAATGATATAATTAGATATATGCCCAACTTGTTACAAAATCCGATTATATTTTTTTAAAATTGGTTTTACATTTGCATATCTTTATTACATAAATTCATTATAGTGTCGCTATTTTAATAATATTCATATTATATCAAGTGTGTGAAATAATTTAAGTGATTTATCCTATATAAAAATAAAAAGGAATATTTACATTGACATTCACTTTTTATTAATATATAATTTTAACAGCGTTACTCTTTATAATACATTATTATATATAGTCGAGGTAATAATATTGCAAAAGAAAATTTTAGTCATCGATGGAATGGGTGGCGCAATAGGAAAATCTATTGTTGAAAAATTATTAAAAGATATTGATAATATTTATATTATTGCAGCTGGAACGAATTCATTTGCTTTAAATAAAATGATTACTGCTGGATCGATTGAAGGCAGTGATAAAGAAGATTCTATTATTAATTATATTAATAATTCTGATATTATTATCGGTGCGATGGGTATTTTAATTCCAAATGGACTTTGCGGAGAAATAACTAAAGATATTGTGCTAACGATTTGTGCAAGCTCTGCAATTAAAATTTTAATACCAATGGATAAATGCGGAATAAGAGTTGCAACTGATAAAAAACCAATTAGCCATTATATTAACTGCGCTATTGAGCAAATTAAAGATATAATTTAATATTAATTTAAACTACGAAGGTTTAAGCTTTGAAAAAAAACAAAGTTTAAACCTTTTTTTAATATAAAGGAGTTATAAATGAAAAATTTAAGAGAAAAAATAAAAGATTTAGTAAAAGAAGATTTAGTTGTTGCTTTTTCTGGTGGTGTTGATAGTAGTGTTTTACTTAAAATAGCCTGTGAAGAAGCAAGAAAAACAAATAAAAAAGTATACGCTGTAACATTTGAAACAAAACTTCACCCTGCTTGCGATATAAATAATGCAATAGCAGTTGCAAATGAGGCTGGAGCTATACATCATATCTGTAAAGTTAATGAACTTGACAGCATAGATATAAGATTTAATCCAGTTGATAGGTGCTATAAATGTAAATATTATTTATTTTCCACATTAAAAGAATTTTCAAATTCACTAAACTGCACAAATATTATTGATGGAACTAATTTTGACGATTTAAAAGAGTATCGACCAGGGCTTAAAGCTTTAAAAGAGCTTGGCATTATCAGCCCCTTAGCCGAACTTTCTATTTCAAAAGCTAAAATCCGCGATATTGCTAAATCATTGAATTTATCAGTTTCTAATCGCCCTTCTGCACCCTGCCTTGCAACAAGGCTCCCTTATGGCAAAGAGATTGATTATAAATTGCTAGAAAGAATTGATAAAGGTGAAGATTATTTAAAAAGTCTTGGCTTTTTAGTTAATCGAATTCGAGTTCATGATGACATTGCTCGAATTGAAATTGAAAAATCTGATTTTAATAATTTTATAAAAAATAATGAAGAGATAACAAAGAAATTAAAAGAGTTTGGGTTTATTTATATTACACTAGATTTAGAGGCATTTCGTAGTGGTAGTATGGATATTTATATAAAATAATTATAACTAGAAAGGATTTATTTATGGATATTAAAGAGCTATTAGAAGGCGTAAAATCTGGCAATGTTGATATTACTAAAGCAGAAGAGATACTAAAAAAACTCCCCTATGAGGATTTAGGATTTGCAAAGCTTGATCATCATCGAAAACTAAGAAGTGGCTTTGGTGAAGTTATTTTTTGCAGTGGTAAATCAACAGAGCATTTAATTAAAATCTATAAGAGCTTTTATGAAAAAGGAATCGACGTATTAGGTACAAGAGCTAGTTATGAGCAGTATTTAGCAGTTAAAGAGATTGTTAACACTGTTGAGTTTGACGAGCTATCAAAAGTTTTAAAAATTGAAAAAGCTAACAAAGAAAAAACTGGTTTAATTGCTGTTTGTACTGGTGGAACTTCGGATATTCCTGTTGCAGAAGAAGCTGCTCAAACAGCAGAATTTTTTGGCAGTAATGTTATTCGTGTATATGACGTTGGCGTTGCAGGTATTCATCGCTTATTTTCAAAATTAGATGATATCCAAAAAGCAAATTGCATAGTTGCTGTGGCAGGTATGGAAGGAGCTTTAGGCGGAGTTTTAGCAGGGCTTGTTGATAAGCCTGTTATTGCCGTGCCAACTTCTATTGGATATGGCGCAAACTTTGGTGGTGTTTCTGCCCTGCTTACAATGCTAAACTCTTGTGCAGAGGGTTTATCTGTTGTAAATATTGATAATGGATTTGGCGCTGGATATATCAGTACGCAAATTAATAGATTAGCTAGTAATTAAAAGGAGAACGTAAATGGGAAAAACTTTATATTTAGAATGTTTTAGTGGAATTAGTGGAGATATGAGCGTGTCTTCCCTATTGGATTTAGGCGCTGATAAGGAAGTTTTATTAAATGCATTATCAAGCTTAAATGTGGCAGGATATAAAATTGAAATATCCAGAATGCAAAAATGTGGCATTGATGCTTGCCATTTCGATGTTATTTTAGAAAGCGATAATCATGGACATAGTCACGAACATGGGCATAGACACGAACATGGTCATAGCCACGAACATGGGCATAGCCACGAACATGGGCATAAAGAACACAGAAATCAAAACGATAATAATGAAATTATTGAAAAA
>CAZVOQ010000121.1:0-1192 GCA_964628475.1 uncultured Oscillospiraceae bacterium
CTCAAGAAGAAACTACTCAAGAGGAAACCACTACTGAAGAACAAGAAATCACCGAAGTACTTATAACTGAAGATAATTATCAAGATTTATTCCAAATTGCTTCTGAATACAATTTAAGCCATACTGCAAGAGTATTTTTTAAAGCTCATCCTGAGCAAGATCTTGCATCAGATTTCGTTGATGCTTTTGTTCCTTTTGAAGACGAAAGCAGTCTTGAATATTTAAATGATGGATATGCTGTTCAGTCAACAGCTCATGGCATAAGCGTATGGCAAACTATGGCTAAGGCTGAAACTGCTAAAGACGTTGTTGATGCTCATTACGAAACTTTATTAAATGATACTTCAATTATGCTTCTTACAGATTATACTGGCGAAACTTTATATGATGAAGATATGGATATAGCCTTTAAAGAAGTGTATGCGATGGATGTTGCAACTGGAACTCCTATTGTTTCTATTTTATATGCTGATATAAAACAGCCTGGTTTTTATTTATCAGCTAAAATATCATATTTACTAGCTGAAACAGATGCGTATTACGAAGAAATGGTAAGCGAAATCAGCTTTGTTTTCGCTTTAGATTTGCCTGTGTACCCTACATATGAGCAATAAGTATAACCTATCACTAATTAAATAATATAAAAAAACAATCCCCAAAACTAAATTTAGTTTGGGGATTATTTTTATCCTATAAATATATTAAATGCAAATCCTGTTAATGTAGCAACTGTAAAAATACAAATTAAAAATGTTATCACTAGTTGCTTTTTGAATATAGAGCCTAGCAGTGATACTTCTGGGATACTTGCCCCAGCGCCACCTATAATTAAAGCCACCATTGTTCCAAGTCCAACTCCTTTTGCAACTAATACACTCGCAATCGGAATCATTGTTTCTGTTCTTATATACATTGGAATACCTAACACAGCCGCTAAGGGAACAGCAATAAAATTATCTGCACCTGCAAATTCTGCTAATAAATCTGTTGGAACAAAGCCATAGATAAAAGCACCAATTCCAGCGCCCACAACTAAAAACAGCATAACTTGTTTAAATAATTTAACTGCATCTCTCATTGCATACTTCATTGCTGAAAGATTTTTTTCTAAAAATGTTCCTTGTAAATCTGAGTAGCTAATTTCTGCGCTATCATCTGAGCAGCAAGATGTTTCTTCATTTTGAGTATCACA
>CAZVOQ010000121.1:1292-5730 GCA_964628475.1 uncultured Oscillospiraceae bacterium
GTTTCATTTTTATAATCGCTTACGTATTCATCTTTTATATATCTTGAAAATCCTTTTTTATCTAAAATAAATCCGATAATAGTTGCAAATATAAAAGCAACTCCAGCATAAATAATCGTTGGGGCTAATCCAAAAAATGTTATAAATAAAATAATAATAGCAGGATTTAGTATCGGTGATGTTAATAAAAACGACATCATGCCTGCAAATGGCGCTCCACTTTTAATAAGTCCAACTAATAATGGGATAGTTGAGCAAGAGCAAAACGGTGTTACTGAGCCTAGTAATGCTCCTAAAGCACTATTTAATAATTTTGATTTTGTTGTTAGAGCTTTTTGAATTTTATCTTTTGAAATGTAGATTTGTAGTAGTGCCACTATAAAGCTAATTAAAATAAATAAAATCAATAATTCTCCAAATAAAAATATAAATGTTCCTAAAACATTGCCCACCATAGGCTCGCTTATCCCTAAAGCGGACAAAAAGTTTGTTACTATACTAATTATTGTATCTTGAATCGACATAATTCTCTCCTTTAAATTTAATGTTTTTATATTGCTTATATATTAATCGCACCACTCTTTACTCTGAGCGACACACGAATTTTCTACTACAAGTGCACATAACCCTTCTCCTTAAAACTACATAACTAATTTTTACGAATTGTATTTTAAAAATATAACACACTATCTGTGTGCTATATAAATTTATCTATTATTTCTTTAGCTAATATAAACTGCGATTTATTTAATGAATAATAAGTCCACTTGCCCTCTCTTCTTGGGATAACTAATCCAGCATTCGTTAAAACTTTCATATGATGAGCCAATGTTGAAAGGGGCATATCAATTCTTTGAGCAATATTACAGTTGCAATCTTCACATTGCGTTAAAATATTCAAAATCTCAATTCTATGAGCATCTGCAAAGCCTTTAAAAATTAAATGCATATCTTTATTCATTTCATAGCCTCATTTCATCAAAACTAATTTTATGGTTTTATAATACACCAATCAACCCCTTTTGTCAACAGTTTTATATTTATTAAATCCATAATTCTATTAAATTTAATTTACACCACCAAAAATAAATATTTTGCTACTCGCATTGGGGATTTATAATTTCAAATCTGCCATCGTTATTTTTTTCTCCCCAGTCGCACATTAATTCTAATATTGGAAACAGTGTTTTACCCTTCTTTGTTGCTGAATATTCAACCCTTGGTGGTATTTCACTAAAAGACTGCCTTAAAATAAGCCCGTCTGTTTCTAGCTCTCTTAGCTGATTAGTTAATGTTTTTTGTGAAACCTGCGTTACAGCTTTCATTAAATCTTTAAATCTCATAGCGCCATCTTCTATTAGCATATATAAAATAAGTGGCTTTGCTTTTCCACCTATCATTTTAAGAGTTATCTCTATTTCTGAATTTACTTGTATTTTATCCATTAGTAACCTTTCCTCCCCTTAGCGAATAAAATGTGCCTTATTGACTAAGCGCCAAATCGCCATTATAATAAATTTGTCTATTACAGTATATTATACTATAATAGAGTAATTGTCAAATAAGAAAGGACACTAAGATGAAAAAACTAATCGTAATCACAGGTGCAAGCTCAGGTTTTGGTAAAGAACTGGCAAAAATGTTTAGCCAAGATGGCTACCCACTACTTCTATTAGCAAGAAGAGTTGAGCTATTAGAAGAATTAAACTTACCTAATACAATCTGCAAAAAGGTTGATGTTACAAATAAAGAAGAATTTACAGCAGCCGTTAGATTTGCTGAAGAAAAATATGGCAAAACTGATTTAATGATAAATAATGCTGGCATTATGCTTTTAGGAAATTTAGAAACTCAAGATGCTAATGAATGGCAAAGAATGCTAGATGTTAATGTTATGGGTGTTATGAATGGTATGCAAATCGTTATGAACGATATGAAAAAAAGAAATTCAGGCACTATTATTAATCTTTCATCTATTGCTGGCGTTAAGCCTTTTGGCAATCACGCTGCTTACTGCGCTACAAAATACGGCGTTGTCGGGCTTTCAGAGGTTGCAAGAATGGAAATGTCTTCTCATAATGTTAGAGTTATTAGAGTTTGTCCTGGGGCTGTTGACACAGAATTATTAAGCCACACAACTAGCGATGAAATTAAAACTGGCTATAATGCATGGAAAGAAAGCGTTGGCGTTGGCAGCATAACAGCACACGATGTTGCAAAAACTATTAAATTTGCTTATGAACTTCCACAAGGCGTAAACCTAAGAGAAATTCAAATTGCAGACACAAAGCAAGACGCATAATTTTTACAAACTTCTCACTATTCATAAATCGTTAAAGAAACGCACCTAGTTTTATTTTCTGGGTGTTTTTCTTTTTTATTTTATATGATATAATTATAAAAAATGGGATAGGTGATTATTATGTATTTTATATATGGTGAAAAAGAAATTGAGCATTTAAAGAAAAAAGATAAAAAACTGGGCGAAATTATTGATAAAATTGGCATGATTGAAAGAGAACTGGACGATGATTTATTTTCAAGCGTTGTTCATCATATAATCGGCCAGCAAATATCTGTTGCAGCGCAAGCAACCGTTTATAAAAGAATGAAGGAAAAGCTAGGCGAAATCACTCCTTTAAGCATTACAAATTCTAGTGTAGACTCTTTGCAAAAATGCGGAATGACTTTTAGAAAAGCTGAATATATAAAAACGTTTTCTGCAAGCGTTGTTAATAAAGAACTTATTTTAAAAGAATTAGAATATTTAAGTGATGAAGAAGTTATAAAAACTCTTTCTAAAATCAAAGGTATTGGCGTGTGGACGGCTGAAATGATTATGACCTTTTCTTTAAATCGCCCTGATGTTATTAGCTATGGCGATTTAGCAATTCTAAGAGGGATGCGTATGGTTTATCGTCATAAAAAAATCACACCCGAACTTTTTAGAAAATATCAAAAGCGATATTCCCCTTATGGCACTACTGCCGCTTTATATTTTTGGGCTGTAGCCGGCGGGGCTATAGAAAATTTAACCGATCCTGCCATTATAATAAAAAAATAATATATATATCTTATTATTTTCATAGCTTTGTTTATTTACTAATTATATAAGCATTTTTTTATTCCCACAAATACTAAAAACAAGTGGCTAAATGCCACTTGTTTTTTTAGTTCTATCTATATAATCTATATATCTCTATTATTTTCATTTAAAGATTTTAATTAGTATGCGCCTTTAGAATATGTCACTTCATAGCTATGAGTGTATATTTCAAAAACAATGCCAAATGGATCTTCAACATAGCACATTCTATATGGTTTTTCATTTGGATAATATTCTTTGATTGGCATACGTTGTTTACCGCCGTTTGCAACGATTTTTTCCACCATTCCTTCAATATCAGGATCTTGAACGCAAAAATGGAAAAGGCCTGTATTTTTAAATTCAAATGGTTGTCTTTCTTTATCGTTATCCATAAATTCAAACAATTCTATACCAATAGCATTTGAAGTTACCATATGAGCGATTTTAAAATCACCATGACCTTTGCCAAACACCTCTTCGCACATAATGCCTATTGCTGATGTATTTTCTTCTTTTATAGTTGATGGCTGCATAACAATATACCATCCCATTACTTCGCTATAAAATTTCACTGCCTGTTCTAAATTAGGTACAGACAAACCTATATGAGAGAAAGCTCTTGGATATTCCATTCTCATATACCTCCTTTTTTTGTTGTGCCTTTATTATAATCTTGCAGTGAATATTAATCAATAACGTACTTTTTTGTACCTACATATCCTCAAGGTTTATATTGTGCTCGCTGGCATATTCTTTTGAAAATCCACAAAACCCTTCCACAAGTGGGATAAGCTTTTTATATCTTGTTGACAAAGAGTAAACCACCTTTAATGGCTTTTCACACTCTACTGTTCGTATTAGTATACCACTTTGTTCAAGCTCTTTTAGTTGAGTTACTAGCATTTTATGAGTTATATCTGGGATACCTTTTCTTAATAAAGAAAACCTGTTATCGCCATGCAAAACATGCCATAATATTCGCATTTTCCATTTACCACCTAGTAAATCCATCGATAGTAGTAGTGCACACGTGTATTCACTTTTAATTTTCATACTACACCCTCCTTTAAAAACCTACTTATATATAATTGATTATATATTAACATATTTTATTTTTCAAGCGATTAAATCACATATTTATATTATAAGTAAAACGAACAGTATATAAACTTGATATTTATACAAAAACATTTTGCCATTAAAAAGGAGTTACAGGCATGTATACGCATATTTTGCTCGCTGAAATTAATTTGAAATATTATTTTCTCTGTGTTATAGTTTAGTAAAGATTATTTATATTATCTCTGATAATATAAATCGAAGTTTCCCTTGCGTGCATAATGGATCGCA
>CAZVOQ010000122.1:0-5718 GCA_964628475.1 uncultured Oscillospiraceae bacterium
CTTTTAAATTTATCATTAGCAATTGTTGTTAAATTTACATTTTTTGATATTTCTATTCTATTCATTAAAATAGTATTTCCTTTCTTGTGCTTATAATTGATATAAGCATTCTTTACATATTTTTATATTATACCTTAAATCAGCTTAAATTACTATAAAAATTATGTGTTAATTTTGAATATTTTCAAATAAACACTTCATGCAATTTTTCAAGTGCTAAATCAGATTTATCTTTATTAATAAAAACCGAAACCTTTATTTCTCCACTATTTATCATTTCTAAATTTATATCATTTTCATATAAAACTTTAAAAACAGCTGTTCCTACTCCAAAGCTCGACTGCAAAGCAGAGCCTATCAATGAAATTTTAACAATATTATCTTTAATTTTAAAATCATCAAATTTAAACTCATCTTTTTTATTTTTTAATATATTCATTATTTCAGATTTATCTTTTCTTAAAACTGTAAAACTTAAATCTTGTTTTCCTAGCTTTGAAACAGGAGCAATAATGCTATCTACAACTATTTTTGCGTCACTAATTTCTTTAAAAATCTTATAAGATATGCCTTTTTCATCTGGAACATTAAAAATGGTTATTATGCAATAATTCGGAGATTTTACAATTGATTTAACTGGCTTTTCTTCTGAGCCTATTGCCTCTTTTATAACGCTTCCAGCCCTATCATTTTCATCTTTAACATTATAAGAAATAACTCTTATTGCTATACCATATCTTTTTGCAACTTCTAAAACTTCACCACTAACTAAATTATAGCCTAAATCCGAAATTATTAATAACTCATCGTAATCTATTTTATCTAGTTTTTTTGCAAATTGATATTTTTTAGGATTAGCTGAAAAAATCCCATTATATTCTGTGTAAAACTCGCATTCTACTTGATTAAATTGCACAGCTAAATAAATGCAATCAATTTTAGGATTTTCTGAAAACAAAATAGAAATATCCCCTTTTGCATTTTTAGCTTCAACAATATTAAAAAATTTATCTAATTTTTTTATATCAATTAAAGTTTCATATTCTTTCTCGCAAACTAAAAAAACTTTCACTCCACTATTTAAATCATTAATATAAAGTGGTTCAATGTTTGTATTTTTAGTTATGCAATCTCCAATGTATTTAATAATATGAGCCATGTTATCACCTGCATTTATTGTAAAGTTGTAAGAGTTTATATATCATAATAATACAATATCACAATATTTTTTTCAATAATAAATTGTTATAATACTAATAACAAAACAAAAACGAAACTCTAGGGTTTACCCTGAGTTTCGTTTTTTATAATTTAATTATGGGTGCAAATGACAAGGAATTGGCATGTTATCTGCTGTGTAATATCCAGTAACTTGAGTTGGGCATCCTGGATTTGCTGTTCCGCCCGAATCTCTACAATAATTATACACTGTTACACCGCTTGAACTTGGGAAACTGATAACTTCCATATCTTCTTGTACTGTATTCATAACATTTCTCCAAGCAACCGTTGGTGGATGTATTGAATAGCTACTACTTCTCCAAGCTAGTGGTGCAGGCTCATCATATCCATACCATGTAGATGTTACATAATAAGGAGTAAGCCCTATAAACCAGTGGTCTTTATTATCACTTGTTGTACCTGTTTTACCAACTGAATCCATATACTTTGTATATAGCCCATTACCTGTACCATCACCTGTGTAAAGAACTGTTCTTAGCATTTTATTCATAATATAAGCTGTTTCATCTGAAATCGCTCTAACTGAAGTGCTTTCTGATTCTAAAATTATTTCACCATTAGAATCTTCAACAGTTGTGTAGCAATATGGCTCGTAGTATACGCCCCCATTACCAAAAATCGCAAAAGCAGCTGTCATTTCAAGAGGTGAAATACCAGTTGTCATACTTCCTAAGGCAAGTGGTCCATAGTCTACATCTCGAGTTGGATCTAGTGTTGATATACCTAGAGTTGTTTCTAAAAATTCATAAGAAACTGCTGGAGTAACATATGTTAAAGCTCTTACAGCAGGAGTATTTAATGATTTTGCAACAGCCACTTGAAGTGGTATATCTGCATCTAAATATGTTCTATCATAGTTTGATGGCCAATCTTTTAGTTCTCCCGTTACATCATCTTTAACTTGGAAAACAGCTGAATCAAATATCGGCGATGAATAATTTAAATATCCATAGTCGATAGCTAGTGCATATGCACCGATTGGTTTCATTGTAGAACCAGTTTGTCTAACACTATCAACGGCCCTATTTAAAACCCTATCTTCTTCTTTTTCTCCAACGCCGCCTACTACTGCAACTATTCTTCCTTCATAATCCATTGAAATCATCGCTGCTTGTGGTGTTTGGGTTACTTCAATTTCATTTCCGTTTTCATCAGTTGTAGTGTAAGTGTTTTCTGTCATTGTGAAAACTTGTGGATCTCTAGTATTTAGCATCTCTAGTTCCATTGCTGTTTGAAGCTCTGGCTCAACCGTTGAGTATATTTTAAGTCCACTATTATATAGATAGTTTGATGCATCAAGTGCAGTCATATCATATTTTTCCATTAGATCATCAACAACTTGATTTATAACCATATCTGTAAAATATGAATTAACTTCAGAAGTGTTTGTTTCTGTTGATAATGTAACTGGCTCAGCTAGAGCCGCTTCATATGTCGCAGTGTCAATTTTGCCTTGCTCGTGCATAAAGAATAATATATCATTTCTTCTTTCAACTGAAGCATCTAAATGATCAAATGGATCATATGCAGATGGATTTTTTGTAATACCTGCTAGCAATGCTCCTTCTGCAACTGTTAAATCGCCTATATCCTTACCAAAGTAAGCATTTGCACCAGCTTGAACACCAGCTAATGTATCTGAAAGTCTGTGAGTGTTTAGATAAGCTTCTAGTATTTCATCTTTACTATATTCGCTCTCTAAAACAACAGCTCTATATATTTCTCTTATTTTTCTTAACGCTCCATCAATACCAGATGATGAACTATCAAAAGTGATATTTTTAATAAGCTGCTGTGTTAATGTTGATGCACCCCTTTGGCTATCAAAAAGCTGAATTGGCGTGTATTCATTAACAGCTGATGCAACTGTACCAACTAAATCAAATCCTATATGCTCATAAAACCCTTCATCTTCAACGGCTATATATGCATCTTGAACATGTTGTGGAATTTCTGCTAAATCAACCCATATTCTATTTTCATTACCACCAAGCTTTACATATTCAAGATATTCCCCTGTTTCTTTATCTTGATAATATATAGTACTTGTAAAACTTAATTCCAAATTAGTTAAGTTTATATCATCATTTTTAGTTACATCAACTAAATATAAAGTTAAAGCAATAGCTATAGATGAGCCCACTATAATGCCAAAGCAAGCTAAAACTCCTATCCAATATCCGATTTTTTTCCAGACATTTTTAGAAGATTTTTTTGTTTTTGCTTCACCTGTTTTTTTAGAACTTTGTCCTGTTTTTTTAGTTGATGAAGTTTTTTTAGTATTAATCGATTTTTTGTTTTGTTCTTGATTATTAATAAGTATCCACTCCTTTTTAAATCTCATATTAAAAAATATGAATTAAATTAGCAAAAAAGCATCAAAATAAATATGAGAGGTGCTTTTATGAAAAAACTAATTTTATTTTCTATTATAATAATTTCCATACTTTTAATTTCTGCTAGCATTTATAATATTAGTAGTGTGCCCACAAATCCTAATCCACAAACTAGGCAGGTGCAAAATATTTCTTATATTATAAAAGAGCATGATGGAAAGCTTGCAGTTTACACGCCAAACGATGAGAATACTCCTATTGCAATTTACGATGTTTATATTCATCTTTTACCCGAAACCGATATTGAACTTCTACGAAATGGAATAGAGGTTGAAGATGAGATAACACTTCAAAAAAAATTAGAGGATTTTGGCTTGTAATTCTGTGGTAAGTAAATTATTACTCATACATTATAATTCTTTTTGATAGATATTTCAATGAAAATTTTATAACAAAATTATCTCAAAGGATTTTTTTGTGTTTTTATTTTGAAATTTTTCAATATTTGTCTAATAATTATTGAAAAAAATAATTACTATGCTATAATGATATAAGTAAAAAATTACTGTAATAAGGAGAATTTATATGTCAATTTTCAATTATCCGCTTGATAATGCTTATATTTTACAAAAAAAGAAACGCATAAAAAAAGAACTTTTATCAAAAGAAAACTTTATTGATAAAAAAATTGCTATCCTATCTGGCTCTACTATTGGGGAAATTCAAAATATTTTAGAATTATTTTTATTAGATAATGGAATAAAACCCGAATTTTTAATTGGCGATTTTAATAGATATTATGAAGAAATAATGTTTAATGATGCAGATTTATCAAATTTCTCTGCAGATTATATCTATATCCACACAACAAATAAAAATATAGAAAATCTTCCTTGTCCTAGTGATGATGAAGCTACTGTAAATGAAAAATTAGAAGCCGAGTTTAATCGTTTAGTTGCAATTTATGAAAAAGCTTTGTCTTTTGGAAGTATTGTTTTAATAAACAATTTTGAGATGCCTTTTTATCGTATGTTTGGCAATAAAGATGTTACTGTAAATCAAGGTGTTGTTAATTTCACTTTAAAATTAAATTTAAAAATAAGTGAATATGTTAATAGCAAAGATAATATTTATATAAATGATATAAATTATCTTTCAAGTTTAATCGGGCTTGATAATTGGTTTAGCCTTGAAAATTGGTATTTATATAAATATGCTTTAGCTGTTGATAAAATCCCTGATTTATGCTTTAGTTTATCTAATATAATTAAATCAACTCTAGGAAAAAACAAAAAAAGCGTTATCTTAGATTTAGATAACACGCTTTGGGGTGGAGTTATTGGTGATGATGGTGCTGATGGCATACAAATTGGAAAAGAAGCTCCTTCTGGAATGAGTTACACTGAGTTCCAATACTACTTAAAGAATCTTTCATCTCTTGGAATTATGCTTAACGTTTGCTCTAAAAATGAACATGATATAGCTAAAACTGGTTTTGATTTAAGAAAAGATGCTCCTTTATCATATGAAGATTTTATTTGCTTTAAAGCTAACTGGAATCCAAAACATGAAAACATTGAAAATATTGCTAGTGAAATTAATATTGGTATCGATAGCTTTGTGTTTATTGATGATAATCCTGCTGAAAGAGAAATCGTAAGACAGCATATATCTTCAATTTCAGTGCCAGAAGTTAAATCTCCTGAAGATTATATAAAAGCTATTGATAGAAATGGATTTTTTGAAATCACAACTTTCACTAAAGATGATGCTAAAAGAAATGATATGTATAAGCAAAATGCCAAAAGAGCAGCCGTTCAAAATAGCTTCACTGATTACAAGGCATATCTTTTAAGCCTTAATATGAGTGGAGATATTGGACATTTCTCAGGAGCACATAGCGAAAGAATTACTCAATTAATAAATAAAACAAATCAATTTAATTTCACAACAAAAAGATATACTCAAAGCGAAGTTGAAGAGATAACACAAGATAAAACAAACTTTATTTCAATTTATGCAAACTTAGTTGATAAGTTTGGCGATAATGGTATAACAACCTGTCTTATTGCTCCAATTAACGATAGTGTAGCTAATATTGATTTATGGGTTATGTCTTGTAGGGTGTTTAAAAGAGATT
>CAZVOQ010000123.1:0-2790 GCA_964628475.1 uncultured Oscillospiraceae bacterium
TTCAAGCGAAGAAGTGGGAGTTTCAAGCGAAGAAGTAGAAGTTTCAAGTGAAGAAATAACATCTTCAAGTGAAGATAGTTCATCAGAGATTAATAAATTTGCAAGATCTTTTTTAGCTCCTAAAAGTGTGGCTTTACCATTTAGCATTAATGGCGAGATAGTATATGAAAATAATTTAAGTAACTATGTAACATCTGGAACAATAGATTATAACGAAAACACCCTAACTTTAACAAATGCAACCCTAACAGGCGGGCTTGAGTTTACTGGTGGAGATTTAAATATAATTTTAAATGGCGATAATAGTATTATCGATAATGATTTATCTGGAATAAAAGTTACGAATGGGAATTTAAATATATCAGGAAGTGGTAACTTAAATATTACAGGATACCACGGAATAGATGTGCCATATCCAAATTCAATAACGATTAATATTACAGGCAAATTAATTGTAAGAGGTGTATACCATAATCCGACAGCAGGCTTTCAGCCAGATACTAATTTAATATTATTCTATGCACCAGGTAATCATGGTCAGGGTATTATAGGGGCAGTTACAATTACATCAGGAGAATTAGATGTTTCTAGTGTTTATGGGAATGCTGTTAGTGGCTCGGTAAACGCTAGCAATAATGCAATAATAACTGCATCAAGCACTTATGGAATAGCTTTTAGCACAGGTGCAACAACAAGCACTGGTGCAAAAATAAGAGCAACAAGTGAATATAATTATGTTATAAGTGGCTCAATAACTTTAAATGGTGGCTCAATCACAGCAAATACGGTTAATGGACCATACGCATTAGAAGCTGCCCATTTTGCCGATTGTAGTAATCCTAAAATGGATTATGGCGAAACCGAAGCTAGTGCTGTAATAGGTGAAGATCATATAGGCAATTCAAGGCAAAGAGGCGAAAAATATGTTAAAATCTATTGTACACCTGACGAGATAATTCCAGAACCCACCTATTTAATACAAGCTAATAAAACTGCTGATAAAACAGAAATAATAGAGGGCGAAGAAGTTGCATTTACAGTTACAATAACTAATTTAAATGATGTTGATTTAAGCAATATTATAATTTCAGATACGCTTTTTAGCAAAATAGATGATAAATCTAATATTTCTTTAAAATCAGGAGAAAATATTTTGGATGCATCTTTATATGAATGGCAATCAAATAATACCTTGAAAATATTAACTATTAAAGCAAAAGAGGTTGTAACTATTACATATACCTACACTTATGTAATTGATACAACATCTGTAAAATCTAATATAGTTACAGTGACAGCACCAAATCCTGATGATAATACAAAGCCTGCTATAACAGATTCTGCACAAGAAGATGTAAACATAAAAAAAACTACATATAATTTAGATGTTAAAAAAGAAGCAAGTGGGGATATATATGCAGGCGAGGATGTATTTTATAAAGTAACTATAACAAACAGAAGTTCTGTTATATTAAATGATATTGCTATAAAAGATACATTCTTTAATACATTTAATAGTGCAATAGCAATTATTTTAAAAAGCAATGGTGAATCATTATCTGAAAGTAGATACAGTTGGGATAATATCAAAAAAACACTAACTATTGATACTATGGCAGTGAATGAAGTAATTACAATAGAATACGCAATAAAGCATAATCCTAGTAATACACAAGTGGTTAATAATACTATTACAGCTACAGCACCAAATCCATTTAATCCAGATAATCCAGAAATAGAAGGAACTGATAACACAGATGTAACTGTTGTAAAACCTACATATGATTTAGATGTAAAAAAAGAAGTTTCAACACAAACAGCATATCAAGGTGATGAGGTAAGATATAAAGTAACGGTTACAAATAAAAGCTCTGTTGCTTTAAATGATGTTCTTATAAGTGATACAGTTTTTGATGGTATTATAAATAAATCAGATATTATATTAAAACTTAATGGAAGTATATTAAACTCTAGTGCTTATTCTTGGGATGAAAATCATAAGTTAACTATAAATGATATGGCTGTTAATGATGTTATTACAATAGAATACAATATTATTTATAGTGTGGCAGAAAAAGTTAATAATGTGGTGACGGCAGTGGCAAAAGATCCATTTTATCCAAAAAATCCTGATATAGAAGGTGAAGATTCTACTCAAAAAGATATTATCGCACCAACATATGCACTAGAAGTTACAAAATTAGTATCAGATGAAATAATATATCAAGGCGAAGACGTAACATACACAGTAACAGTTACAAATAATAGTTCTGTGCCTTTAGAAAATATTGAAGTAACAGATACAGTTTTTGATAAAATACTAGATAAAACTAAAGTATCTATTACAGAAGATAATCTACCACTTGATACTGCAAATTATTTATGGGATTTACATACATTAATTCTAAAGAAAATGGATGCAGGGGAAACAATAAGCATAATTTACAAAGTTTCTTATAAAACAGATGTTATGATAAGAGTAGAAAATGAAGTAATTGCAGTAGTAAAAACTCCATTTGGTCCTGATTCAGAAATAAGTGATAAAGCAGAAACAGAAAAAGATATTCACATTAAGCCAAGTTTATTTATAAATAAAGAGGCTAATCAAGAGATAGCTTATGTAGGACATCCAATTACATACACTATTAAAGTGGAAAACACAGGCTCCGTAGCATTTAATAATGCAGTAGTAAAAGACAATGCATTTGAATTTATAAATAAGGAATATTTAACTATTAATTCTAGCACAAAAAAATTAGTGCTTGGAACAGATTATGAGTGGACATTAAA
>CAZVOQ010000123.1:2800-3075 GCA_964628475.1 uncultured Oscillospiraceae bacterium
ACTCTAACAATAGTTGATGTTCCTGCAAATGAAGCTTTATTCATTACATATACATACACCCCAAAAATAGCAGGAAATTACATAAATAATGTTAGCGTAACAACAAAAGATCCGACAAATCCAGAAGATGATTTAGTTAAGGAAGATACTGAAATTACAGAAGTTTTTAAAGCTCCAAGTATTAAAATCGAAAAAATATCTAATCTATTAACAACTAGTGTTAATACTCCTATAAAATACACGATAAAAATTGAGAATGATGGTGGCGTGAAACT
>CAZVOQ010000123.1:3085-5690 GCA_964628475.1 uncultured Oscillospiraceae bacterium
CCTGCTGATTTAGTTGTTAAAAATAATAATAGGATATTTAATCTAGGAATAGATTATTACTGGAATGGCGATACACTTGTTTTAAATGAAATATTTGCTAATGAAATTATCACAATAAACTACACTTATATACACGATACTATAGAAAAATTTGATAATATCGCAAATGCAGTAGTAAAAAATCCATTAAATCCTAGCGAAGATTTAAATGATTCGGATAATAAAGAAGTTGATATTACTGCTGTTCCAATAATAACACCAACACCAGCACCACCAGTTTCAACATCAACACCAACGCCTACACCTACGCCAACTACTGCACCACCAGTAATACCAGATTTGCCAGTTATTCCAACTGATGAGCCAACTGAATCGCCAGTGCCAACAGAGGAAGTGGTTGAAACTGCAAAGCCAATAGCAACTACTTCACCACAAACAACACCAACTCCAGAAGCTGAAGTGAATCCTGATGGTAGCGTGGATATAGATAAACTTCCTGATGAAGAGCCGAGTGATGTTTTAGTTGATGGCGATAGTGTTGATCCTGATTCATACGAAGTAGAAGAAGGAACAATAACAATAAATCCAGAAGTCTTTGAAAATTTAGATGATGGGGAACATTTAGTTGAGATTCAATATGAAGATGGCGAATCAGTAGTAACACAAGTAATTACTGATCAAGGCGTGCCATTAAGCGCAAAAGTTTTAGAAAATGCTTGGAGTTTATTTGATTTAGTTATGACTATAATTACATTTATACTAATGTTTTTATATCTGTTCTCAAAACCTAAGAAGGATGAAGAGGATGAGCAGGAAGAGAATAAAAAAATTAAAAAACGTAAATTATATCAACTACTAACGATGATAATTTCTTTAATAAGCTTAATTCTCCTTCTTATAACACAAGATTTCACTCTTCAAATGAGCATATTTGATAAATATAGTATTGCATTTGCTGTAATTGGAATAATTCAATTATTAATAGTTGCATTATTTAAAAAATCAATAGAAGATAAAGAAAGAGAAAATTATAATTAAAAAGGATAGGTTATTGGAATGAAAGTTATTTTCTATAAGTTGAAAATCATCTTTTAAAAACCGATTTTTAAAGGGTAAAAGTGAGAGAAAAAAGACTAATTTAAAAGAAATATATATGATATTAGCAGTTGAATATAATAATTAGAAGAAAAAAAGATATTTTGGTATAGCAAAGTTATAGCTAATAGCTTTGTAAAAAAAATCCACACCTAGAGTGATCGGTATAATCCGAACCAGCTTCAAAACTCAAAAAAGGCTTTTGCAATGCGTAAAGTATTGTGAAAGCCTTTGTCTTGATATATAACCTATAGATTTTATGCGCTTTGAATTATATGAGTAAGGCTAGGGGTACAACTAAATTTAAATCTATAAATTATAAAGTAGAAGTTTATTTGAATTAGTTTATTTAGTGGAATAAAATGTTGTGATTGCTGTTTTTGTATGATAAAATATATAATAGTATAGATGTAATTATACGATTAAAAACTGCAATGCGTGATGAATTAGAATGGAAGTGATAAAATGTTAAATAAGGATAGAATAAAAAGAATTTTCAGAATAATATATAGGCTGATTTCGGTGTTTAGCATAATAATCACATCTCTTTTACTTATAGGTATAGGATATTTTTGTGTACAATATGTAACTGTTTTAGGTATTCGTGACATGGATAAAGATATGAAGGATAAAGAAGTTATTTTTAATGATTCTACTAATATAGTTATCAGGGATAGTATGTATCATGATTTAGAAGATGCATCTGAAATTTACTACACAATCACACCTGAATGGCAATTACTAGACACTATGGATTTAGAAATAAAAGATTTTTCAGGCAATACATTACTAACTCAAGATAATATACTTTATGAATATAAAATAAATACACAGCTTAATAATATCCAATTATTTAAAATGGCAGAAGAAGTTGAGTATGTTAATATGAAGAAAAATTTTAATGATTTCGATGAATGTGCAGGAGTTGTTTTAGAAGATGGTGAAGTTGCTATGGTGCAAAACGAGTCATTATATAATTTAGAAACTAGTATGCTAGATTTGTATGCAGGCACAGTTAAAAATATAGTAAATTTTGATTTGTATGTTGATGAAAATGATGAATTGATATACTTTAATCGATATGTAAATGAAAAAGGAAATGATTTAGTTGCAGGCGAACAAATTAAAGTTTTAGAGAATGTAAAAAGTGCCACAAGTTTTTATAAACAAAGCTATGCTTTAACTAATGATGGTAAATTATACTGCATTACAACAGAATATGATAAAAATATTTATGTTGATTTATTATTAGAAAATGTTTTGAAAATTGAGCAGGTATATGATAATCAAGGGAATTGCTATTTTTTAACTAATGATAATCAATTCGGCTTTATTAGTTATCCTTTTGATTATAACGCACCGAATGCTCCATTTATTATAGAGAATATTGCTAGCAATATACAGGATTTTAATATTACAAAAAATAGGGCTCAAAATTACTATCCTAATATAGTGAGAAATATAAATGGATTTATAAAAACAATAGAGGGCGAAGTGTATCCAATTCTTG
>CAZVOQ010000124.1:0-5681 GCA_964628475.1 uncultured Oscillospiraceae bacterium
TGAAAAAATTGGAGAATATAAAAATTTCTTTAAAATAAATGATGAATATTACACTGAAATTTTAATGAATTTATATTTATGATTAATATTATCATTTTTATAATATAAAAAAGCTATCAATTAATTGATAGCTTTTTTAAAGTTTAGTTTATATTAAATAGTATATTTAAATTATTTTCCAACGTTTGAAGTGCCTTTTTCTAAAAGATAAGTTGCTTCTAAATCTGAAATATGAGTTAAAACTGCTAATGGATATCTTTTATAAGCTTCGCCCACAGAATAACTACCACCTTTAACAGAATCATCAAATCCACCCATATGCCAGCGAATAGCCATAGCCTCTTCTGTTGTTAAGCGGATAAATCTTTCTAATAGAAAAACGCTTTTTTCGCCATGTCCGTAAGGGAAAATATCTTCTATTGAATAGTTTTTAACTTTTTCCCATTGGCCAGTAGCTTCATTTTTAACATTTCTTGTGCCTTCTTTATAAAAATTAATCTTACAAAAATCATGACATAAAGCAACTAAAGCGATGCTCTCCTGAGAATAATCATCACCTGCTTTTTCTTTAAGTAATTTATACACATTCAAACTATGCATAATAAGCCCACTTTCGCACGCTCCATGATATCTAGTTGAGGCTGGTGCAGTGAAAAAATCTGTTTTCACTAGCCATTCTAGTAGCTTGTCTTTACCATTTCTAGTAACATGTGTATTAAAAATTTCTAAAAATTCTTCTTTGTAATTCATAATTATAAATCAGCTTCTTCTAAAATTTCTTTTAATACAGCAACTTCTTCTGCTGTTAAAGATACGCCTTTGCCCATTTTTGTATGATCTTCAGACCAATCGCGAATATCATATTTTGGCTCTCTTTCACCCCAAGAAACTAGGTTTAATTCTCTAACCCAGCCACCTTTTCCTTGTGAAAGAACTCCAAGACTTTCAACGATTTCAAACTTAAATTCTGCCATAATTATAATCTCCTTTACTCATTTTAATAATTATTCTACTGCAAAATGTAAATAATTGCAATAGGTACTTGACTTTTATTTTTATAATGCTAAAATAATAGCATAATATTAAAGGCTGTGAAAAAGAGTTAGATATCGCAATTAATCTAAAAAAGAGAGTCATGTTAGCTGAAAAATGACAGATTAAGATATTTATGTAGCTTTGGAGCTGAAAATGCGAAATAGTAGTAGTGTTTTTCGTTTATCTTGCGTTAAAAGATTTAGAGTGGCTAATTTTATTAGCAATTTGGGTGGTACCACGGTTTAGAATCAGAATCGTCCCTTGTTTATTACAAGCGGGCGATTTTTTATTTTTAAAAGGAAAGGGAATAATTATGAAAGAATTAGAAAAAATTTATAATCCTAAGATAGTTGAAGAAAAATTATACAAACTATGGATGGATAAAAAATATTTTGCAGCAAAGGTGGATAAAACAAAAGAACCATACACAATTATGATGCCACCTCCAAATATAACAGGCCAATTACACATGGGGCATGCAATGGACGGAACTTTGCAAGATGTATTAATCCGATTTAAAAGAATGCAAGGCTATTCAGCATTATGGATGCCAGGAACCGACCATGCTTCTATTGCAACTGAAACAAAAATTGTTCAGGCTATGGCAGAAGAAGGATTAACAAAAGATGGTATTGGCAGAGAAGAATTTTTAAAAAGAGCTTGGGCTTGGAAAGAAAAATATGCCACAAGAATAACAGACCAATTTAAAAAATTAGGTGCTTCTTGCGATTGGGATAGAGAAAGATTCACGATGGACGAGGGGTGTAGTAAGGCTGTTAAAGAGGCATTTATTAATTTATATAATAAAGGCTTAATTTATCAAGGCGAAAGAATTATAAACTGGTGCCCAACTTGTTTAACTTCAATTAGCGATGCAGAAGTTGAATTTGAAGAAAATGATGGCTCATTATGGCATATAAAATATCCAGTTGATGGAACAGATGAATTTATAACTGTTGCAACAACTCGCCCTGAAACTATGCTTGGCGATACTGGTGTTTGCGTTGCTCCTGATGATGAAAGATACACACATTTAGTTGGTAAATTTTGCACGCTTCCATTAGTGGGAAGAAAAATTCCAATATTTGCAGATAGCTATGTTGATAAAGCTTTTGGAACTGGCGCAGTTAAAATGACACCTGCACACGACCCTAACGATTTTGAAGTTGGCGAAAGAAATAATTTAGATATAATAAAAGTTATGGATGATACAGCTCATATGTCTAGTAATACTGGAAAATACGCTGGTATGCAAAGATATAAAGCTAGAAAAGAAATTGTTAAAGATTTACAAGAAAAAGGCTTATTAGTTAAAATTGAAACTCATAAAAACAATGTTGGTAAATGCTATCGTTGTGACACAGTAGTTGAGCCTATGATTTCAAAGCAATGGTTTGTTAAAATGGCACCTCTTGCAGAGCCAGCACTTGAAGTAGTTAGAAATGGCGAAACTAAATTTGTTCCAGAAAGATTTGATAAAACTTATTTTAACTGGATGGAAAATATTAGAGATTGGTGTATTTCACGTCAACTATGGTGGGGACATAGAATTCCAGTTTGGTATTGCGATGAATGCGATCATCTAACAGTTAGTAAAACTGAGGCCACTGCTTGCGAAAAATGTGGTAGCAAAAATATAAGACAAGATGAAGATACGCTAGATACTTGGTTTTCATCTGCGTTATGGCCATTTTCAACTTTAGGCTGGCCTGATAAAGAAAATGAAGATGTGGATTATTTTTATCCAACAAACACACTAGTTACTGGATATGATATTATATTTTTCTGGGTTGCTAGAATGATATTTTCTGGAATTGAACATTTAAATCATACACCTTTTGAAACAGTGTTTATACATGGATTAGTTCGTGATGCAAATGGACAAAAAATGTCGAAATCTTTAGGTAATGGTATAGATCCACTTGAAGTTATTGAAGAGTTTGGTGCAGATGCTTTAAGATTCACATTAGTTTCAGGCGTTTCGCTTGGCAATGATATCAGATATTCAAATGATAAAGTTCTTTCTTCAAGAAATTTTGCTAATAAATTATGGAATGCAGCTAGATTTATTCAAATGAATTTAGATGGCGATTTAGAAGCAGGTCTTCCAGAAAAATTAGAACAAGAAGATAAATGGATTCTATCATCTTTAAATACAACTATTAAAACTTCAACTGAGAATATGGATAGTTTTGAAGTTGGCCTTGCAGCTGAAAAAGCATATAGCTTTATTTGGGACGAAATTTGCGATAGATATATTGAAATTGTAAAAATTCGTTTAAATAGCGATGATAAAGAAATTAAAGATAATGCTAGACGAGTTTTAGTTTATGTTATGAAAGAGGCTTTAAAACTTCTGCATCCTTTTATGCCTTTTATCACAGAAGAAATTTACACGTCACTTCCAAACTCTGATGAAAGTATTATGATTTCTCCTTGGCCTGTTTTTAAAGATGAGCTTGTTTTTGAAAAAGAAGAAAAATCGTTAAATAGAATTTTAGATTTAGCAAAAGAAGTTAGAGCGTTAAGAGCAACTATGGGAGCTCATCCAACTAATAAAACTAAAATATATCTTGAAACAGTTTACGAGGATGATTTTAAACAAGGTTCATACTTTTTAGAAAAATTTGCTTTTGCAAATGAAATTATTATAACAGAGAAATTCACAGATGATGTTAAAGGATATTCTCAAATTGTTGCAGAAGGCGTTCGTGCATTTATTCCAACGGGCGAGCTTGTTGATAAAGATAAAGAACTTGCAAGATTGAAAAAAGAACTTCAAGGAGTTGAAAAAGATATTCAAATTATATCTTCAAAACTAAATAATGAAGGATTCGTTGCAAAAGCTCCAGATAATATTATTCAGCAAGAAAAATCAAAACTTGCAATAGCTTTAGATAAAAAAGAAAAAATAACTGAAAGTTTAGAAGCTTTAAAATAATACTAAAAGTTGACATAAAAACAGCAGATAATATAATATCTGCTGTTTTTTTATTTAATCTGAGTTTTTATATTTGTATTTAATGAAATTAATAGTAGTTTGAGAGATAGACATAACACTTGCAATAAGTAAAGTCCCACACCATACAAAGTTAAGAGCACGAAAAGAAATTGTTTGCTTGAAAATCAAAGCGATAAAATAATCTAATGTGTAATATAAAATAAATATGTGTATCGGCGTAAAATAAACTAGTCTTAAAAATTTTTGTTTATATGTTAAATTTTTGTAATCATTTAATATCATTTTAGCCTTAGGCTTATAGTAAAATTTTTTTAGGCTAGAAATAATTGATATACAAATAAAACTTAATGATATAAAAGTAAATGAAGTGAAAAATAATGCTGATTGAATATCTTTAGTAGATAGATTTAAAAAGTTGTTTTTATTTTGAAAGATAGGAAGAATTATATTAAAAGCATTATATGAAAATAAAATCTATTATAGCGAGAGTTTCATTTTTATATATGTTTATTGCAATTTTTAGAGTTATCATATATTATATAGAAATAAGTATATTAAACATAAGAGGAAGAAAAGATGCAAAATTTAACATATGATGAAGCTTTAGAATTTATTCACTCAAGACCAAGAATAAAAAAAGCCGATGCACATAAAGGAATAAAACTGCTTTTAGAATATTTAGATAATCCGCAAGATGATTTAAAGATAATTCATATAGCAGGAACAAACGGAAAAGGTAGCTGTGCTAGTATGACAGCTAATATTTTAAAAAAAGCAGGATATAAAACAGGGCTTAATATATCTCCCTTTGTAATAGATTTTACTGAAAGATTTTCTATTAATGGAGAATATATAAATAAAGAAAAGCTTGCCAAAATAGCATCTAAGATAAAATATTATCAAGAAAAGATATTAAAAGAAAATGAAATTCAATTAGTTGAGTTTGAAGTAGTTACAGCAATAGCATTTACTTATTTTAAAGAAGAAGGATGCGATATAGTTTGTCTTGAAGTTGGAATAGGTGGAAGGCTCGATACAACAAATGTTATAAAATCATCTTTATTATCAGTTATTATGAATATAAGTTTTGATCATACAGAGATGCTAGGGGATACTATTGATAAGATAGCTTATGAAAAAGCTGGAATAATAAAAGAAAATACACCAGTTATACTTTACCCAAAATTAGACGAAACGGCATTATTAGAAATTATAAAAATTGCAAAAGAAAAAAATGCGCAAATTATTATTCCAAAAATCGAGGAATTCACTTATAAAAACTCAAGTGTGCTAAAATCAAGCATAACATATAAAGAGTATAATATTAATCTTGCTTTTACTGGTATTCATCAAGCTTATAACGCATTAGTTGTAATTGAAGTAATAAATAAATTAAAAGAGCTGGGATATGATATATCTAATAATGATATCACAAAAGGAATAGAAAGCACTAAGTTTCCAGCTAGAATAGAAGTGCTAAATGAAAATCCGATTATTATTTTAGATGGCGCTCATAATATAGATGGTGCAAATGCTTTAAATAAAGTATTAAAAGAAAATAACTTAAAAGATTTTGTAGCAGTATGGTCATCTTTATCAGATAAACATCCAGAAGATATGATGAAGCTTTTATCTCCTTATATATCTACTATATATATAACAGAGCTTTTTGGCCCTAGAAAAA
>CAZVOQ010000125.1:0-5609 GCA_964628475.1 uncultured Oscillospiraceae bacterium
ATCATTAATAGAAATCATGTTTTTATTAATTAAATCATCTGGAAAGCAAAAAGTGGTGCTAGGCATTGAAATTAGATTAGCAAATTTTTCAGAGGAAGTGAATGTTTCATTAATTAAATCAATATTAAAATAATAGCTCGCTGTTAATTTATCTAAAAATGTGTAATAATTATTTATAAGTGATGGCATATTATAAACTGGAATTCTATCAGAAATATCATATAATGTTGTGGCTAGAATAATGCTATTATCTTCATTAAGGCTGTATCGTATAACCAAATGGATAGATTTAGTTTCATCGCTTTTTGTGCTAAGAGTGCAGTTGATGCTAATTTCTTTTCCATTAAAAGAATCTTTAGCAAATAAAATCTCTTTTAAATGAATTACATCAAATTGATGCAATAAATATAAAAATTGATTATCTAAATCATTTTGAAAATCTTCTTTTGAATATTCGATAAAATCATAAAATTCATCATCAGCGTATTGAATAGGAAGATTATCATCTAATTTTAAAACTAAAGAAAAAGGCGAAGATTTTGATTTTAATTTTTTTAAACAAAAAGACATATTAATATAAATCCTTTCTTTTATAATTCTTAATTTTAATTATAAAGCTTTAATTGTAAAAATTCAATATTTATATATGTATTTTATTGAAAATAAGTAGTTAAAATGCTAAAAATATAAAAAATAGCTATAATAAAATAAAAAAACGGATATTTCTATCCGTTTTAAAAGCTTTATTTAGTTATCTTCAGCAAATTTTTTTACAGCAGCAAGAGTTTCATCTGAAACAACATGCTCCATTTTGCAAGCGTCTTTTGAGGCAGTAATTGGATCTACTCCTAGTTTTATAAGCGCTCTTGTAAGCACTTGATGTTTTTCATAAACAGCTTTTGCTATTTCTTCGCCCTTTGGTAAAAGTGTGATAGAGTTATCGCCTTCAAATCTAACATATTCATTTTCGCGAAGTTGTTTCATAGCAACACTAACACTAGCCTTAGTATAATTTAATTCGTTAGCAACATCTATTGATTTAACTTTGCCGTTTTGCTCTCTAAGCATTAAAATAGTTTCTAAATACATTTCAGATGATTCTAAAATTTTCATAAAAGCAATAGTCCTCCCAAGCTAAAAAAGTTTGTATAATTTTGTTCAATTCAACTAACTAATAGTATACATTATTTCAAGTTTTGTGTCAATATATATTGATATCTGTGTTTTGGTATGATAAAATTTAATTACATATTTAAAATCTTAAAATTGGATTTTTAAGCATTGCTTTTTATAATTAAAATGCAATGCGTTAAGAAAGGAATAGTTATAAAAATGGAATATAAATTTTACTCATGGAATGTTAATGGGCTTCGTGCATGCGTTGGTAAAGGTTTTTTAGATTTTTTTAATGAAGTTGATGCAGACTTTTTTTCTTTGCAAGAAACAAAACTGCAACCAGAACAAATTAATTTAGAACTTAAAGGGTATAGGCAGTATTGGCATTCGGCTATAAAAAAAGGATACTCTGGAACTGCTATATTTTCAAAACATGAGCCGATGAATGTTTTTTATGGAATGGATGATTATATTGATGATGAGGGCAGAGTTTTAACTTTGGAATTTGAAAAATTTTATTTGATTAATTCTTATGTGCCAAATAGCAAAGAAAAATTAGCACGACTTGAATATAGAATGGATTTTGAAGATAAGATGAGAAACTATATAAAAAGATTATCTTTAGAAAAGCCAGTTGTTTTTTGTGGCGATTTAAATGTTGCCCATAAAGAGATAGATTTAAAAAATCCAAAATCAAATAGGCAAAATCCTGGGTTTTCAGATGAAGAAAGAGAAAAGTTCACCCAATTGCTTGAAAATGGAAACGTTGACACTTTCAGATATTTGTATCCAGATTTAGAGAATGCTTATAGCTGGTGGAGTTATCGTTTTCAAGCTAGAAGCAAGAATGTTGGTTGGAGAATAGATTATTTTGTGGTGAGCGAAGAATTAAAACAAAATATTAAATCTGCAAAAATTCACTCAGAAATTCTAGGCAGTGACCATTGCCCTATATCTTTAGATATTGAAATATAAAAGTTAATTAAATTAATAAAATTAGGGATAAGGGTATCTTATTCCTTTTTTTATGAATAAAAATACTTTATTTGAATATATTAACTAAAAAGAAATTATTGTTCATAATTTTTTGCTTTACTTTTGCAAAAGTTTTTGATATACTAAATCAGTTATATTGTTTTAGCGATTTTTTTATTGCGGTCGCTAAAATGTATTGGGAGCAATATATGAAAAAGAGGAAAAATGATAGACAACTTTAATTTTGAAATTAAAAGTGCGCTAAAAAGAGCCTTAGTAGACATGGGTTTTGAAAAACCTACAGAGATACAAGCAAAGGCTATACCACTTATTCTTGAAGGAATAGATGTTATTGGCAAAAGCCAAACAGGTAGTGGTAAAACAGTAGCGTTCGGTGTGCCTGCAGTAGATGCAGTTGACACATCAATTAGGAAAAATCCGCAGATTTTAATAATCTGCCCAACGAGAGAGCTTGCAATTCAAGCCGGTAATGAGATTAAAAAACTTACTAAGTACACTCAAGGAGTTAAAACTGCAGTAGTTTATGGCGGACAGCCAATCACAAGACAAATACCAGTTTTAAAACAAGGCGTTTCAATTATTATTGGAACACCGGGGCGTATCTTAGACCATTTAAAAAGAAAAACTATTAAACTTCACGAAATCAAAATGGTGGTTTTAGATGAAGCAGACGAAATGCTAAATATGGGCTTTCGTGATGATATAGAAGACATTTTAAATAAAACTCCAGATGAAAGACAAACAATTCTTTTCTCTGCAACAATGCCAAAGGCAATCATGGAGATAGTTGATAACTATCAAAAAGATCCAACAATAGTTGAGGTGAAAAGCCCAGCTATGACAGTTGATTCAATTGATCAATATTTTGTTAACTGTAAAAAAGGAAGAAAAGCTGACACACTTTTAGCTGTTTTAGATGAAAAAGAAATTGGCGTTTCAATTATATTTTGTAATACAAAAAGAATGGTTGACGATTTAACTGAAACACTTCAAGATTTAGATGTTGAAGCTAGAGGACTTCATGGCGATATGCGTCAAAGAGAACGTGATAGAGTTATGCAAGATTTCCGTCGTGGTAGAGCAAAAGTTTTAATTGCTACTGACGTTGCTGCTAGAGGTATCGATGTTAGCAATGTTGAAGCTGTTATCAACTATGATATTCCACAGCAAACAGAATACTATGTTCATAGAATTGGAAGAACTGGTAGAGCGGGTAGAGGTGGCTTAAGTGTTACACTACTTCAAGGCAGACGTCAAAAAGTTGCACTTGATGATATTATGCGTCATACAAAAAGCGAAATCAAACCTTTAGAACTAGAAACTATCGACACAGATAATGCTGAATTAGATAGAAAAAGAGATAGATCTTCTCATAATTCAAGAAGAAGAAAAGAAGGTGATAGACCTTCTTTTAGAGATAGAGATAGAGATAGAGATAGAAAAAGAAGCGACGATTTTAAAAAAGATAGAGATTTTAAAGATAGAAAAGACAAAGACGAAAACTCATCTAATAGACCAAGACGCGAAAGAGATGACTCATCTTACAAACCAAGACGTGATAGAGATGATAAACCAAGCTTTAAAGATAGAAAAGACAGAGATAATAAATCATCATTTAAAGAAAAAAGAGATGGAAATTTTAAAGATTTTATTTCAGGCGAAAGAAAAGATAGAAATAATTCAAAAAAATCTAATCTTGAAAAACAAGATGTTTACACTATGCGCCTTTCAGTAGGTAAAAGTGCAGGAGCAACACCTAAAAATATTTTAGGCGCTGTTGCTGGCGAAAGTGGAGTGCATTCAAAATTCATTGGAAGTATTGCCATTAAAGATAGCTACGCATTAGTTGAAATTCCAAAAAATCAAAAAGATTTAATAGTTTCATCAGTTAATGGTGCTAAAATAGCTGGCAAAAAAGTTTCAGCTGAATAATAAAAAATAATTTTATAGTGGTATGCCAAAATTAATTTTGGTATGCCACTATTTTTATTATCGCTTTAGTAACAACCCCCCAGTTTTATTGGGGAATAAAAATGCTTTAGTTTTTTGCATTGAGCGAAATGAGATGATAATTCAATCACCATTAAACACTGTGGTGAATAATAAAGGAAAGTATATAGTTTGAACGGTTTTAGTGAAGTTGATGTGATTGATGGTTTTTCGATGCCACTTGAAAGCTTTACGTTAGTATGCTCGTTTAAAGCTAATAATAACATCAGCTAAGCTGATGTTATTATTAATATAAAAAGGCTATGTAGTTTTCTACATAGCCTTTTTGCCTTAATTAATCTTCAAAAATTTCTTTATAAATTGCAAGGCCAGCTGGAGTTGTTGCAATTCCGCCACCTGCTGTTTCTCGAAGTTGTGGTGGGAGCATTTTTCCAACTTTAAACATTGCATCAACAACTTCATCAAAAGGAATATGCGAAGCTTGTCCGGCTAATGCCATGTCGGCTGAAATTAATGCATTAACAGCTCCTGAGGCGTTTCTTTGAGCACAAGGAAGCTGAACAAGGCCAGCAACTGGATCGCAAACTAGCCCCATAATATTTATCATTGCAAAGCTTGCTGCATTAAAACAGGTTTCATCATCTGCGCCCATCATATAAGCTGCTGCTGCCGCTGCCATACTAGCAGCAACACCACATTCAGCCTGACAGCCACCTTCAGCCCCTGCCACTGTTGCATTTTTTGTGAAAATATAGCCAACAGTACTCGCTAGGATTAAGCCTTCAATAGTTTTTTCTTTAGATATATTTTTATCTTTCATTACTCCATATAAAACTGCAGGCAAAATACCACAGCTACCAGCAGTTGGGCTAGCACAAATTTTACCCATTGAAGCATTAACTTCGCTACATGAAAAAGCAAGAGCCATAACAAAATTGATATAATTTCCAGAAACAGAGTTGCTTTTAGAATGAAGATATTGGGTGTTTGCAACCCCATCAATAAGCCCGCCTTTGGTTGATTGCTTTTTCTCTAAAGCCTTTGTTGCAGAGGCGATCATAATATCTAGGCGATTTTCAAAATGAGATAGCAGGTTTTCTTTATTTAATGATGAAGTTTTCATTTCATATTCTAATGCTAATTCAAAAACTCGTTTTTGATTTTTTTTAGCTAAATTTAAAAAATCTTGCGCGCTATTATACATAATTAATTTTAATTCCTTTCAAAAGCTTTTTATTTGAAAATGTATTATTAAGAAATTCTATTGAATATTAACTACTGTTACTGATATAACATTACTTACTCTTTTTAAATCTTGGATAACTTTATTTGGAATATTATTATCGCATTCAATAACGCAGTGAGCTAGATCGCCTTTTGAAATTCTATTAACTTTCATTACTCCTATATTGATATTATTATAAGCTAGTATAGCAGTAATATCGCTAACAACGCCTTTAATATCATGTTGTTGGATAATAATAGTTGAATTTTGAGCAGATATTTCGCATTCAAGCCCATTAATGTTAGTTATTAATATACGTCCA
>CAZVOQ010000126.1:0-2163 GCA_964628475.1 uncultured Oscillospiraceae bacterium
ATCTTGATATTTAGTATATTTAATTACAACTTCGTCCCCTTCTTTAGTTAATGATAACCATGGGCTTAAAGAAGCCGGAGCATCATAAATAAGCTCTGGATTTTCGATTGTTGTAAAACGATATATTAAATCATCGCCCACAAATTCGCTAGAAATTCTATTAATTGTAACAGTACTAGTTTCTTGTGTTTCTTCATCTAATTCAATAGAAGTATCTACACCACTATTATTTAATCCGTCAATATAATTTTCTCGTGCTAATGTTGATGTTTCACCAACTCCAACAACTAAATAATCTCTAACTGAAACATAAGCATACTGCTTAATTAATCCTTCTTGGTCTTTTAATGTCATAAAGTATGTTGGCACTCCATCAACATTTAAAATTAATGGTAGTGAGGCACGATAACCAAACTGCTGAACTTTACCTTCGGCAGAATCCATAGCCGCATACTCTGTTGCACCTGCCATTTGATACATTACTGGATCTTTTGTAACCATATCAACCATAACAAACCCAATAGCTGACTCATCTGCACCAACTGAGGTTATGCCTGTGAATAAATAGCATCTACCCTCGTTATAAACTACTAAACTTCCTTGACTTGTTTTATATTTATCTTTATCTGAGAAGTTGAAAATACCATGAACATACTCACCTTTATTATTAATTTGATTTAAAATAAAGTTTTGTGGCTGAACTCTATCAACCCATTCTGGTATATTATCCATATCAAATTTTTCGCTATCTCCAGTTTGTGCATCTATAATGATAACACCAGTAGCCTCTGGAAGTGCAAATCCTTTTAGGTTTTTATAAGTTGTTATAACCCAATGCGGTTTCATATCATCATCAAGTTCAAAGCTATAATCTGTTGTTCCTGTAAATAATGCTGATGTAAATCTTGTGTGGAAATATAGATTATCAAATAAATATGCATTTGGCTGATATTTAATATTATATCCTTCTATATATTCAACATCGTTTGCATTTGTTGCAGACACAACGATATAACCTGGAGTACCTTCCATATTGTTTATCCATTGGAATAATCCTGAGTGATAAAGCGGCACAACCCAAACTAATTCCTCATTAACAGTTTGAATTATTGGCTCACCTAAAATAACCTGACTACCTAAAGACGGCTTTTCACCAAGTTTTTTATCTGCTAATATGCTAGCTAAATCTGCATCAACTATCGGAACTTGATTTGTGTCAACAATTTGAATTTCACTAGAGAAATCCCCTGTTCGATAATCTGGCATTTGATCACGATAGCTACTAACATTAAATATAACGCTTGATAAAATGCTAACGCCAAAATAAAGCGCCCACACACCTATAACTAAAAACACTGGAAGTTTCGGTAGTGGTTTTTGCTTTTTAAAATCAACGTTTAAAGCGCCTTCTGATGTTCTTTCTAATATTAAATTACCAACATTTGTAAGCACCCAAATTGCCACATATATAGTAATCATAAAACAATAGAAAAAAGCTGTTGCTGGGTATAGCGGATTTAGGTTTAAACTGTTTGCTAAAACATTAAACACAAAAAACGCTGTTGCTCCGAGATAGAGCAAAATACTTGGTTTTTTCATTTTTAATAAACTCCTTTTTATTTAAAATTAAAAGCGTAATCTTATAATTTTAATTTTTTAATCGCTACTTTCTTTTATTATACCTAATTTGTAGGCATGTATCAACATTTTTAAATCATTAATTTCATTTTTTATTTCTTTTCCCTCATCAGTTGATTCAACAAGCATTCTATCTTCCATTGTTTTAAACACATTAACAGTGCTTTCTATATCACTATTTTCTAAAACAACTCTCTCTAAATTTTCAAAAGGCTGATGTACTCTTAGAGATAATCCTCTTGAAGAGAAAACCATAGTGTATCCTGCTATTCCTGTTCTTTTATGATATGCTCTACAAAATCCTCCATCTATAACAATTATTTTACCATTTGCTTTTAAAGGATTTTCTCCTGCCTTTGATCTAACTGGCACGTGTCCATTTATTATTCTCGAATTTTGCGCCCATAAATCAAATTCTCTTAAAATATTATCTGCAATTATATCATTTTCTTGATAGTCATAATAATAATCTTGCCCCTCTATCTTAACTTCTTTTTCTTCAACTAAGGAATTTTCAAATGTTGT
>CAZVOQ010000126.1:2173-5557 GCA_964628475.1 uncultured Oscillospiraceae bacterium
CATTTTACTTCTGCCAAACATCGGAGAATTTTTTCCACACCATAAATACCATAAAATTTCTCCACATTTTCTTTTATAGCTTAAATCTTTAGTTTCAAAATAAGCGCTTCTTGCAATTTCATCAACATGATCCATTAAATCCTTGCCTGCGTATTCGCCAAATCCATAATTAATTTTTCTCATTTGACCATCACTTGTAAGCGGGATAACCCCATGAAACATTAAAATGCCATTTTCAACTTTATATGCAGAACCATTTGAATATAAAAATCTCATATGCTGATGGAATTTTTTGCAATTTTTAAAACTCTCACAAAGTTTTTCAACCACTTTTTTTTCTTCTAAAGTTAGTTTAGCTGGATTTTCTTTATTAACAGTTGGAAAATAATCATCTCTTAATTTATAATCTTTATTGCCAATTTTCACAGTGCCATTATCTAAATCAACAAATGTTATCATTTTTCTATCTTGTAATTCAAAATCAGGATTTCTATCAATAACTTCACATTCTAATTTATACATTATTATAGAAATAGCTTTATTAACTTTTTGCATTAAATCATTTTCTTCTTCATCATCGATTGAAAGATTTCTAGGTTTAAACGCCTTTGGAGTATCTTTATATGCTTTTAGTGCAAACTGAACTAATGGCCTTAAATTAATTCCATACCCATCTTCTAGGCATTCTAAATTATTATATCCAGCACATGCTCTTATAACGCTAACTACTCCTAACGGACAGCCAGCGCCAGCACTCATCCATAAAACATCGTGATTTCCCCACTGAATATCACAAGAATGATGATCCATTAATTTATCTAATATAATATCAGGCCTTGCGCCTCTATCAAATAAATCTCCAACTATATGAAGTTTATGTACAGCTAGCTTTTTTATAACTTCGCTTATAGCAATTATAAAATCATCTGCCGTATCATTTTCTATAATCGCATCTATAAACTGATTATAATAAGCCTCTTTATTATGATCTTCAAAATGTGCGTGTAATAATTCATCAATTATATGCTCAAAGCCTTTTGGAATAGCTTTTCTAACATTTAATCTTGTGTTTTTACTAGATACATGCCTGCACACATCTATAAGGCGATAAATATTAATTCTATACCAAGCACTCATACGTTTTTCTGTTTGCTTTATTTCAGCTATTTTTAAAGCTGGATAATAAATTAAACTCGCTAAAACTTTTCTTTGCTCTGGTGTTGTTGTACTTTTTATAGATGATGCATCTATTTTTTCTCTTATAACGCCAGATGCGTTATTTAAAATATGGCTAAAAGCTTCGTGTTCGCCATGTATATCAGACATATACATCTCTGTTCCTTTTGGAAGTTTTAGCATTGCTTCAAGTGAAATAATCTGCGCTGTTGCTGATTGTATGCTCGGATAATCTTTAGAAAGTAAACTTAAATATTTCTTGCTTTGTAAAACTTGATTTGTCATTCTTTCCTCCGCTATATTTTAATTTTAGATATAGTAATAATATATCATAATATATAAAGATTAGCAACTAAAATCCATCAAAAGAACAAATAACACATAATTTACACTTATTAAGTTTTACAGTGATATTTCAAGCACTTATTAATTTTTTTAACAATATATTTCACTTTTCTTACAAATATAAAACAACTCTTGCACACATTCAAGGCATATAATATAAACATAGCAAAAAACAAAACAAAACCAACAGATACTAATTATAGTATTTTTCATACATTAAATTTTATTTCTCCTGAAAAAACAAGGCTTTTGCCTTGTTTTTTCTTTTATATTAAAAAAAGCAAGAATAACTGGTTATTCTTGCTTTTTTCAATTTATTCTTTTGGCAAGATCACTACAAAAGTGCTTCCTTGACCTATTTTAGATTTCACTGAAATATTGCCATAATGATTTTCAATTATATGCTTTACAATGGATAAACCTAATCCTGTTGAGGATATATTTTTATTCCTTGAAGTATCGGCAACATAAAATCTTTGGAATATTTTATCTGCATCGTTTGGATTTATTCCAATTCCAGTGTCTTTAATTTTAATTTTCACATTTGCATCTTCTTCTATTACTTCAACATTGATTAAGCCATCTTCATTATTATATTTAACTGCATTACTAATTAAATTTCTAATCATGTCAAACATTTGATTTTCATCAGCATTTATTATTATATTTTTTGCTTTTAAATTAACTTTTATATTTTTTGCTTTAATAGCACCACTAGATTCTTCTAAAACATCTTTTATAATTTTTGTTATATTAATTTTTGTTTTATTTATATCTTTTCCTACTTCTATTGCAGATAAATTAATAACTCCATCGATAATTTCTAAAAGTTTTTGAGCATTTGATTCAACTATTTTAGCAAAAGGGATTATATCTTCTGGCTTTGCTATCCCCTCGCCAATTAATTGAGCATAGCCTAAAATACTAGTTAATGGCGTTTTTAACTCATGAGTTACATTATCTGAAAATTCTTTTCGTGCATTTTGATTTTTAATTTGCAATGTTATATCCAAAACAATTAAAATTGCACCTTTTAATTTATCGTCTTTAACATTTGGACCTATTGTATATTGATAGTATTTTTTTTCATACTCAACAATTCCATTTTGCTTTTCGCCATCTAGCGCTTTCCACATAGCTTTTTGCAGTTCAGGAGCTCTTACTTGAGATGAAAAATGAGCGCCTACTTTACTTATATTAAAAATATCTTCACTCTCTTTATTTATCTGCTCTATAACTCCATCTTTATTGCAAACAATAATTCCTTCTGTAATATTTAATAAAACATTTTGAATTTTATCTTTTTCAATTTGAATATTTTGTATTTGCTCATTTATAATTCTATTTTGGCTATTAATTTTTAAAATAAAACTTGATAATTCCTCATAAATTTCGCCCTCGCCTTTTTCAACATCATATTTCTCTATAACTTTAACTATTTTTTTAGTAGTTATATTAGCAAAGAAATAGCAAAATAATAATATTAGCATTATTAAAATTATAAACAATATAATATTATCTCCAATAACACTAGATAAAACATCATCAGAATAAACACCTATTCTAATTATTCCTATATCCTCAACGCTCACAGCTGTGTAGTATATAGTTTTATTAGCTGTATTTGAATATCTTTCAGTTTGCCCATATCCGCCATTTAATGCGTGTATTATTTCTTCTCTTTGAGAATGATTATCCATTTCTAAAAAATTAAAATCTGAATCATATAATACATCGCCATCAAAATCAATTAAAGTTATTCTTGCATCTATTTCATACTGTAAATCGTTTAAAATTTCAACCACTTCATCATTTTTTTTATCTTTAACTATTTCAACTATTAAATCAGCTTGTGATTTAGAT
>CAZVOQ010000127.1:0-5499 GCA_964628475.1 uncultured Oscillospiraceae bacterium
CCCACCTGAAAGGCAGACTGCCACTGTATCACCTTTATTTAAAATATTATATTCAGTTATAGTATTTAATATTTTATTCTTCATCTGTATGCACGTAATCCACATTATAAAATCTTGTATGAGCCCCGTCCCAGCCAAGGTAAACTTTACCTACTTCACCATGACGATTTTTAGCTACAATACATTCTGCCTGATTTTGATTAACATCAGGGCTTTGATCATAATAGCCATGCCTGTATAAAAATAAAACAATATCGGCATCTTGCTCAATAGAGCCTGAATCTCTTAAATCTGATAATTGGGGACGAGAATCTTTTGTTGCGCCTTTTTCGGCACTACGAGAAAGCTGAGATAAAGCAATAACAGGAACTTCTAATTCTTTTGCCATAATTTTTAAATTACGAGTGATATCACTAACCTCTTGAACCCTACTCTCAGTTCTTTTTCCTGATGACATAAGCTGGATATAATCTATAATAACAAGCCCTATATTATCAACTTCTGGATCTTGATTTAATCTTCTGATTTTCGCTTTCATTTCAGCTACTGTGATATTCGCTGAATCGTCTAAATAAATAGGCATATCCGAAACAGTTCCAACTGCATTACCGATACTTTCCCAAGCTTCATTTGGTATCTCACCTGAACGAATCATATGAGAATCTATTAGAGCCTCTGCTGAAATAACTCTTTCTGTGAGCTGTTCTTTACTCATCTCTAAAGAGAAAATCGCAACTGGTTTTTTATCTTTTGCTGCAATATTTGTTGCTATATTAATTACAAAACTTGTTTTACCCATACCAGGACGAGCCGCTAAAACAATTAAGTCGCTTTTTCCAAGCCCTGTTAATTTTCCATCTAAATAGTCAAAATGCGTTTTAAGCCCTAGATATTTATATCTATCTTTACCCGACATCTTTTTTAATCTGTTAAAACTTGAGGCAACAGGATCACTAATATGTTTTAGCCCTCCCATTTCTTTGCCTTGTCTTAATTCATAAATTCTTTGCTCTGCTGATTCTAAAAGCAAATCAGCACCTTGAGATTCTTGGGTTTGCTTTAAAATATCTCCTGCCGTTTGCATAAGCTGGCGAACTAAATATTTATCTTTTAATATTTTTATATAGTATTCAACATTAGATAAACTTGGAACAGTGTCTGCAAGTTGTGCTAGATAAACTTTTGCATCATTTTCAGAAGAAAAAACTTTTCTTTCTAAAACTTGGTTTAAAACAGTGATAAAATCAGCTGGAATATTCATCATAAATAATTTATGTATTTCACTGAAAATCTCTCTATTTTGTCTTGCATAAAAATATTCTTCTTTAACTTGCTCTATAATAAGCGAAACTAGCTCTTGATCAATTAATGCCGCACCTAATATAGCCTGCTCCGCATCCATTGAATACGGCTGCAAGACTCCTGCATTCTCTAAAGCTACATTAAGTTTTTCCATTTTCGCAAAGTCCCTTTCTTAACATCTTATTCTTTAACTAAAACAGTTACTGTCGCTGTGATTTCTGGGTATATTTTAACTGTGCACTCAAATGAGCCGTATGTTTTTATATCATTCATCACTAATTTCTTTTTATCAATATTTATTTTTAATTGATCTTTTAAAGCCACTGACACATCTTTAGTTGTGATAGCTCCAAACAATTTGCCTTCTTTGCCAGCTTTTGCTGTTAAAACAACTTCTTTTTCATGAATTTTTGATTTTAATTCATTTGCTGCTTTTACTTCTTCATTTTTATGATGAGCTTTTGCACTTTCTTTTATTGCAACATCTTTTAAAGCGCCATCTGTTGCTTCTTTTGCAAGTTTTCTTGGAAATAAAAAGTTTCTTGCATAGCCATCTGAAACACTAACAACTGTGTCTTTTTTTCCTAAATCTTTAATGTCTTGTAATAATACTACTTTCATAATTTCTCTATTCCTTTTCTATTTTATATTTATGCTTTTTTAATATACTCATCTATACTAGCTTTAATTTTTTCTTGCACTTCTTCAAGCGAAATATCTTCAAATTGCGCACCAGCCATAGTTAAATGTCCGCCACCGCCTAAGTTTTCCATTATCATCTGCACATTTACTCTACCAAGGCTTCTTGCAGAAATACTGATTTTATCGTCCATTTTAACAGCAACAATAGATGCATCTATTCCATCAATAACTAATAAATCATTTGCCGCTTGAGGAATAGCAACGAATAATTCATTATTCATCCATTCATTAATTGAAACAGCTATTCCCTCGTATATATTTGCCTCTTGAACAATTCTAGCTTTTGCCTCATAAACTTTTTTTGGTATTGTGAATAATTTTAAAACATTGCTTGTATTAGCACCTTGTCTTCTTAAGTAAGCCGCTGCCTCAAATGTTCTAACTCCGCATCTTTCAGCAAAATGCCTTGTGTCTAGCATTATTCCAGATAATAATGCATCTGCATACCCACTAGGCATATTATATGATGACGGGAAGATATATTGAATTAATTCGCTCACAAGCTCACTTGCCGATGATGCATATGGCTCATGATATGAAACCACTGATTTTAATATATCATCAACTAATCTTCTATGATGATCAACAACCACAACTTTTTTCACTGCATTTGCTAATTGCTCGCTTTCAGTCATTTTAGCCGTATGACAGTCTACAACGATTAATAAAGCATTTTTATTAACCATATCTAAAGCAGAATTTGGAGTTATAAAAATCTCTTTTTCGGCAAAATTAAATTTAATTTGATTAATTAAACTTTGCGCAGTTGTTGTACTTTCATCAACAACTATATATGCTCTTTTTTCAAGGCTTTCAACAGCAGCATACATACCAATAGCAGAGCCAATAGCATCTAAATCACTCATTTTATGCCCCATGATAAACACTATTTCGCTTTGCTCAATAATATCAGTTAAAGATTGTGCAATTATCCTAGTTCTAACCCTACTTCGTTTTTCAACGCTCGGCAAAGTTCCACCAAAAAATTCATACTTATCCCTACTTTTAATAACTGCTTGATCTCCGCCTCTACCTAGTGCCATATCAAGAGCTTGCCTTGCTATAAGATCATTTTCATAAAAACTTTCGCCATCTTTACCAACCCCTATTGATAAAGTTACGCTGTTTTCTTTTCCTATACTTCTTGATTTATTTAATATTTCAAACTTTGATTTATGTATTTCTTCAAAGTATCTTTCTTCTATTACTATATGATATCTACTTGTTCCAATTTTTGTTGCAACGCCATTGCATTTATTACTAAAATCTTCTACTATTTTATCTAAACTAGCCATAATTCTAGCTCTTGAAGATTCTTTTAATTCTTTTAAAACATCCTCATATGTATCAACAACAATATGAAAAACAACCGGCCTTGTTAGTGCATACTCTTTTGCTTTATGTTTTAAATTAGTGTCATCGATAAAATAAGAAACATAAATTCCATCTGATTTATTTGCATAAGAAGAATGAATTGTATATTCTTTATCTAAAAAAGCTATATCTAATCCTATTTCATCAGAGCTTTTATCTAAATCAAAACTTGGAATAATTTTATTAATTGAAAATAGCATTAAATTTTGATTATTTAAAAACTGCTCTTTAAATTTTTGATTATACCAAATAACTGTTTTTTTAATTGCTATAAATGCTGGTATGGAAAGTTCTTCAAGGCTTACTTTTTGTAAATCTCCAAAATCATCTTTGCCTAAAAATAACCCCTTTATTACCTTTCTTAATGTTTTAATATTTAAAACTAAAATAATTATTAAAGCTATAGCTATCAAAAGCCCAACTAAAAATAGGCGTATATCAAGCATAGCGTTGACAATAAAGCTTATTGCCAACACTAATAATAATATCGTTATCAAAAGATCATTGCCCCAAAATTTATTCTTCATTTGTTGCCCTCTTTATATAATTTTTGCTTAATTTGTATTTTTACATATAATTATATTTTACAGCATTTTTATAATTTTTCAATGAGAAATTTTTATTTTTATTAAACTTCCATCACAATTGGCAGAACCATCGGATTCCTTTTTGTTTTTCTATAAAGAGTTTGTGATACTTGTTCGCGTATTTTAGATTTTATAACCATCCAATCTTTATACTCATGATCTTGATATTTTTCTAAAACTTTTCTTGCTGCAACCCTTGCATCAGTAATTAAAGCTTCACTTTCTTTTACATAAACAAATCCACGTGAAACTATATCAGGGCCACTTAAAACTTCGCCTGAAGCTGAATCAACTGTAAATACTACTACAACCAATCCATCTTGAGATAAATGTCTTCTATCTCTTAAAACAACACTTCCAACATCGCCAACGCCTAATCCATCAACTAACACTTGCCCTGATGTAACGCTTTCTTCAACTGAAATACTGTCTTTTGATAATTTTAAAACGCCACCTACATCACCTAAGATTATATTTTTTTCAGCTATTCCTTGAGCCATTGCAAGCTGCGCGTGTTTTTTAAGATGCTTGTATTCGCCATGAACAGGGATAAAGTATTGTGGCTTTACTAAATTTAGCATTAATTTTAATTCTTCTTGCGCAGCATGGCCTGAAACATGAACTTCATACATTGATTCATAAATCACTTCAGCGCCTAGCTTTAATAATCCATTAACAACTTTTGTAACCATTTTTTCATTGCCTGGAATTGGGCTAGCAGAAATAATAATAAAATCTTGTTTGCTAACGCTAAATTGCCTATGTGTCCCTTGTGCCATTCTTGAAAGAGCACTTAGCGGCTCACCTTGGCTACCTGTTGTTATAATAACAACTTGTTCTGGCTTATAATCTTTAACTTTTTCAGCTTCTATCACAATATTTTTTGGTGCTTTTAAATAGCCTAATTCAAAAGCCATTTCAATATTTTTCACCATGCTTCTGCCAGAAACTGCAACTTTCTTTTTGTATTTTACAGCTAAATCTAATATTTGCTGAATTCTATACACGTTTGATGCAAATGTTGCAATAATTATTCTTTTTTTAGCAGTGTTAGCCCTTTCAAATAAAGGAACTAATCCTTGCCCTACTGTTTTCTCGCTCGCTGAATGCCCTTTTCTTTCTGCATTCGTTGAATCTGAAAGCAAGGCTAACACGCCATCACTTCCATATTTTGCAAAAGTTGCAAGGTCTGTTGTTTCGCCTTGTGGCGGAGTAAAATCAACCTTAAAGTCACCTGTTGTAATAACAACTCCTGCTGGAGATTCAATAGCAAGAGCTACTGCATCTGGGATTGAGTGATTCACATGAATAGGCACTACCGTCATACAACCAAGCTTAATTTTATCAAGTGGCTTTATTTCGTGTATTGTAGTTGAGTTTAATAAAGAGTGTTCTGATAATTTATTAGAAATCAGGCCTTTTGTTAATTTAGTTGCGTATATAGGCAAATTAATCTTTTTTAATAAATAAGGGAGTGAGCCGATATGATCTTCATGTCCATGAGTTATAACTATTCCTTTAATTGAATCTTTAT
>CAZVOQ010000128.1:0-5495 GCA_964628475.1 uncultured Oscillospiraceae bacterium
TAAAGACAACCAAAATATAGGAGGGTTATATTATGAGCATGCAAATAACAAAAGATAATTTCGAAGCAGAAGTTATGAATAGTGAAATTCCAGTTTTAGTGGATTTTTGGGCACCTTGGTGTGGTCCTTGTAAAATGATAGGTCCAGTTCTTGAAGAATTATCAGCAGAGTTTGAAGGTAAAGTGAAAATCGGAAAAATTAATGTTGATGATGAGCAAGAGCTTGCAGTTAAATACTCAGTTATGAGCATACCAACGTTGGTTGTTTTTAATAAGGGAAATGAAGCTGAAAGAATTGTTGGATTTAAGCCAAAAGCAGCATTAACAGAAGTATTAAATAAATATTAATAATTAAGAAAGCAAGTGTTTTTTAAGCACTTGTTTTTATTTGTGAAAATCTAAATATCTATGTTTACAATTAACAAATTTAATGATAAACTAGTATAAGATTAAATAATATGTATTAAACGAGATATAATATAAGGACTAAGTTGGGGTAATAATGAAATATAAATCAAAAAAACAAAATAAAATGCTATCATTCGTGTCTGCCGCTGTAATATTAGCTGTCACTGCTTTTATAACAGTGCTGCTTTTTTCATTTCAAAAAGATAAATTTCAAATTTTAGATACGGATATTGAAAAAATTGATATTGTGTCAGTTGAATATGATGTTTTTGAAGTAGCGAGCGAATACAATAAAGATAATGTAGAGGAAAAGCTAACAGAATTATATCAAAAATTAAAAGAAACTGGAGTGAACACTATAATTATTCCGGTTATTAATCAAACAAGTTCTTTAATTGATATCGAAGGTTACTCTAATATAACGGCTGATACTAAACTATTAAATGAATTAGTTGAATTAGGCGCAGAAAATCAAATTCAAGTTTTAGTTTCTATTGATAATGAAGCTTTTGATATGAATAATATTATTAATATAGTTAATTTGATTTCTAAAGATGAAAATGTTGCAGGTGTTGTTATTGAAAACTCTAATTTAACAAACGATGAAATATTAGAACTAGAAGCTAACTTGCAAGAAGAAAATCATTTATTAGCAATTAAAAATGCTAATGCTGAATATATGAATAGTATTATTAGTAATACAGCAGTGGATTATTTTATTTTCCCAGCTAGCACAGATGATGAATTTATTTCAATAAGCGAGGGAAATAGCGATACTAGCAAGGTTTTAATGCATTACGATATGCCTGATTTTGAGAAAACGAGTCTAATGATTAAGGGGTATTATAATGTTGATGGGGTTGTTTTTACTAATGTTTTAAATGACTACACTGTTTTAAATACAAATACAGCATATACAAAAGGTAGTTCTGAATTTCCAACATTTAATTTTGATGTTTCAAATGATTTTAAAGTAACTAACCCTTTAAAAAATGAAACAACATATTATAGCGGAATTTTTATTACTGGTGTTGGCGAAGAAAATGGGATAATTACTGTAAATGGAGAAGAATATACATCTCAAACAGATGGCACTTTTGGAATATACTATGATTTATCCGTAGGAAGTAATACATTAGAAATATCTCAAAATGATAATACACACACAGTAATTATAACAAGAAAAACATATTCGTCTTCAGGCTCAGATTGGGAGCCATCACACGATGGAACTTTGTATGCTGATGAAAATCAAGTTGTTGTTGCTACTAGAGATTTAACAAGCATTTTAAATACACCAGATGACGATGGAGATATCTTAGCAGGTGTTCCAGCAGGAACGCAAATGATAGTTAGAGAAACTGTTGAAACAGTGAGAAGTGGATATACAACTTATGCTTATAAATTAAGCGGTGGTGGATATGTTTTAGCTAAAAATGCAGAGTTTGTGGATAGTTATTCTCCTAGCGAAATTTCAGGGGGAACTATTGAAGTTGTGCAAGATGGCGATGAAGCTGGAGATATTATATTAACATTTAATTCAACAGGAAATCCAGCAGTTATTTCATTTTTTGAAGAAGATAGGCTAACTTTTGCATTTTTAGACACAACATTAGGTGTGACAACTGAAAATTTAACAAGTGATATGTTTTCAGGTGTAAACTTTGCTATTAGCGAGGGAACAAATGCGACAATTACTCTTACTGAAACAAATAATTCTATTTGGGGTTATTATGTTAGCCAAACAGATACAACTACTACAATTTATCTAAAAAAACCACCTCAAAAAGTTGACGGTGCACAGCCTTTACTTGGAACTAGCATTGTTTTAGATGCAGGGCATGGCGATCAGGATTCAGGTACAGTTGGGGTTGCAGGCGGGCTTGGTCCTACTGAAAAGGATTTAAATCTAGCCGTAACTTTAGTAGCAAAAGAAATGCTAGAAGAATATGGCGCAACAGTTCATTTAGTTAGAGAAGATGACACTTTTTTCGAGCTAGAAGAAAGAAGAATGTTTACAAATGATGTGAAAGCAGATTTATTTATATCTTTGCATCATAATAGTATGGCTTATTCATATAATTCTAATAATGCAATGGGAGCAGAAATTTATTATTTCACAAAGCAAAGCGAAAGTTTTGCGAATGCTTTAGTTGATAATATATCCCTTCATACAAATAGAAAAAATAGGGGGAGTGAGCAAGGATATTATTATGTAACAAGAGTTGATATAGCACCAGCAGTTTTAATGGAATATTCTTTTTTAATGAACCCAAATGAATACTCTTTAACATATAGTGATGAAGCTATTTACAATGCAGCTTATGGAACTGTAGTTGCTATTTTAGAAAGCGTACCAGAGTGAAAATTATAATATAGTTGTAATATCATATAAAAAATTAAAATGAGAGATTATTAAAATCTCTCATTTTTTTCTTTTTGATTTATAGTAGCCATATAAAAATGCAAATATAAGTAAAATTAAATTGATTAATATCATTGTAAATTTTAAATTTTTTAAAGATATTAATACAATGAATATTTCGATAACGCAAAAAATAAATATCAATATAAAATAAAAGAAATTATTAATATATAATTTTGATTTTTTCCATTCATTAGAAAAAACAAAAGGAAACCGAATGGCAGAAATTAAGATTAAAACAGTGCTAACAGAAGATAAAATCATAGTAAAGCTTGTTAATTCTTTTATTGATAAATTAAATAAAATAGGCAAACAACCAATTATAAAAACAATGATTATCGAAACAAAATAAGCTTTAAATTTATTTTGCTTTGCTAATATCTTAGGTAGCCAGCCATCTTTTACACCAGCTACAACTGGGAAAATTGAATCAGGGATACCTGCATTCATAGTTGTTATTAAAGCAAATATTGGTCCTAGAATTAGAAATAGTATGTAGAATAATGGATGTAAAATATATTTTGCAGTAACTGTGAGTGTGGCATTTTGCGTTAAATGCAAAGGCAAAACTGCACCAGCTGAATATCCAACTAAAACATACAATATCAAAGTTACAATAGATATATAAACCATGCTTTTTGGAATATTAATAGTTGGATTTTCGCTTAGTTTTGAGTAATTTGCAATTGAATTAATTCCATCACATGAATAACTAAGCAAAACAACAGCTGTAAAAAAGCCTTGCGAGCCATTTAAAAACATATAAGGAGAAGAAAAATCTAAATAGCCATTTTGAGTGTTTAATATCGCAACAAGTGAGAAAGCTGTTAAAGTGAAAACTAAAATAGGCGAAGCAATAGATTGAACTTTACTCATCATATTAACACCAAGTAAATTCATAAAGCAAAAAAATGCCCATAAAATTATGGATATACTTTTTGAAAAATCAAAAGGGAAAATATCGAACATATATTGCGATAAAGCCAAAACTGCAGTGCCCCTTGCTGCCCAAGATAAAAGGGAGGCAATGGTTATAAATCCACCGTAGTTTGAGCCGACACAGCTAGTTATCATGGCGTATCTTCCGCCTTCTAAACTAACAGAAGAAAAAAAGAATATATAAGGCGTTATCCTAAAAAAAGATATAACGCAAGAAACAAAAAAGGCTAGCCAAATAGAATATCCAGTGACAGCCAATGCTGCACCTACAATGCTAACTACTCCAGCTCCCACAACATGGCCAGTGCCTATCCATACAAGGTCTTTTAATTTTAATTTAGTGTGCATATTTTACCTTCATTTATCTATAAATTATTATAATAAATTATATGACTGTAAAATGAAAAATATAACGAAAAGAAAGGTGTTACTAGATAATAACACCTTTTCTTTTTAAAGAAATAACAGCAAACTAATTGCCATAATAAGCATACCAACAACAAAATAATAATTAGAAATATTACTAGAATCATATTTTTTTGCAGCTGGGATTAATTCACCTATACTAATATAAATCATCATGCCAGCAACAAAAGAGAATATAAAGCCAAATGTAGCATCGTTAAAATAATTTGATAATAAAACAAATCCTAATATTGCTCCAATTGGCTCCGTTAATCCAGACAAAATAGAATATAAAAGAGCTTTTTTCTTATTTTGTGTTGCAAAATAAATTGGAATTGCAACAGCTATTCCCTCAGGAATATTATGAATAGCAATAGCAGTAGCAATAGGCACACCTAAAACAGGATCACTAATGGCAGCAGTGAAAGTTGCAAGTCCTTCAGGGAAATTATGAATAGCAATAGCAATAGCAGTGAAAATTCCAGTTCTTAATAAAGTTTTATCATCCTTTTTTGAAAAATCAGCCTTTGGAATTAATTTATCTATTAAAATTATAGTTATAATACCTATAAAAAACCATACAACAGTAAGTTTTGCACCAAATACCTCTCCATAATAAGAAATAAGAGAAATTTTTCCTTTAATAAGAATTTCAGCAAAAGATACATATAGCATAACGCCAGCTGAAAATCCAAGTGAAGCTGATAAAAATTTATAGTTCATTTTTTTTGAAGATAGAGAAATTAAGCCTCCAATACCAGTTGATAATCCGGCAAATAAAGTTAAAAAAAATGCAAATAAAAAATTATTATCAATCATAATATTAACCTTTCCTAAAATAAAAACACATTCCCTATTATAGTTTATAAAAACTAAAGAGAATGTGTTAATCTTATTATAAGAATATATTAATTAAAGCTATCAAATATTAAGTCTCCGCTTACTGAATTAAATTCGATAAGTGAGTTTTCGCTTGATGTTGTGCTTAAATTATTATTAAAATTATTAATATCTCCAGACAAACTTTCAAAATCAATTGATATTTCACTAGTGTTTAAAAGGTTTATAGTTACATCACCAGAAACGCTATCAGCTTCAACTTCAATTAAAGTTTCATCAGAAGTTATAAAAATATTTCCGCTAACGGTGTCAAAAGATATATCCTTTATAACTGAATAAGAATAAATATCACCAGAAACGTTGTCGATATCTAATGAATTTGCTTTTGATTTCACATTAGTATTACCCGAAACAGAATCAATGTCAATTTCATTAGCTGCTTTGTTTTCCATTAAAATATAACCAGGAACATTATCAAT
>CAZVOQ010000129.1:0-5455 GCA_964628475.1 uncultured Oscillospiraceae bacterium
TATCTTTATTTTTATGTTGGCTTCTTTCATCTTGACATTCAACAACAGTTCCCGTTGGAATATGTGTTATACGAATAGCAGATGATGTTTTATTAACGTGCTGTCCACCTGCACCTGATGCTCTAAATGTGTCTATTTTTAAATCAGCTGTATTAATATCTATTTCAACATCGTCAACTTCTAATAAAACAGCAACTGTAACTGTTGATGTGTGTATTCTACCTTGAGTTTCAGTATCTGGAACTCTTTGCACTCTATGAACTCCACTTTCAAATTTAAATTTTGAGTAAGCGCCATCTCCCTCAATAGAAAAACTAACTTCTTTAAATCCACCAAGTTCAGTTTCGTTTACAGATAGAATTTCAGTTTTCCATCCTTTACTATCGGCATACATATTGTACATACGGTATAAATTATAAGCAAATAAAGCTGCCTCTTCACCGCCTGCACCACCACGAATTTCAACAATAACACTTCTATCATCATCTTCGTCTTTTGGAAGTAGTAAAATTTGAAGTTCATCAGTTGTTTTTTCAACTAATTCCTTGCTTTCATCATATTGCATTTGCACCATTTCTTTAAATTCAGCTTCTAATCCGCCTTCATCAAGCATCATTTTAGCTTCATCAAAATTTTCTTTTGCAGCTGTATATTCATCAAACTTTTCTATTAAAGGAGTGAGGTTTTTATACTCCTTCATAAGATTTTTATATCTTGTATTGTCGTTTATAACAGTTGGATCCATTAACAACTGATTAATTTCTTCATACCTATTTTTAACTTCAACGAGTTTGTCTAACATTTAATTTTCTCCACTTGATTTAATAATTTTTTTAATATTCTTCTCAATTTTTGCTCTTGGTATCATAACTTCTCTACTGCATTTTGTGCATTTGATTTTAAAATCCATTCCAACTCTTAACACATTAAAGCTATTATTACCACAAGGATGAGGCTTTTTAACTTGGATAATATCACCAACATTAATTTGCATTTAATATCATACCCCTTATTTATATTTTTTGATAAAAATATTTAATTTAAAATAAAATTTAAGCATTTTACTGCTTACTTCATAATATTATAACCGATTATGCTTAATTTGGCAAATATTCTTTTTACTTTCTGCATATATTTTTAAAAAGACACATGAAAGGAATGAGTATTTTATGGAGTATGTAGCGGAAATGAATTTTCCAATCACTCAAAATATCACGATTTATTTTTTAAAAAAAGCAATGGACGACTGCACAATTCTATCTGGTAAGGCATTAGTTTATGAAAAAGGAGTAGGTCTAAGATTAAGTCTTGGAGGATTTGAGGCAATAATACCAACTAACGAAATAATTTTAAGTTTGGGTAATGAAGAGATAAAAGAGGCAGCTATTGTTACTAGAGTGAATAAAAATGTTTGTTTTATAGTTGATAAAATTGATAAAAATTCTAATGATGAAGTAATTATATATCTCTCAAGAAAAAAAGCCCAAGAAATTGCCTTTGCAGGCTATATACGACATTTAAAATGTGGTGATGTTATTTCTTGCGTGATAACACATATCGACAGCTTTGGTGTTTTTTGCGATATCGGAATTGGCATAAGCGCTCTTTTACCTATTGATTTTATTTCAGTTTCAAGAATTCAATCTCCATTTGATAGATTTGCTATCGGACAAAAAATTTATTGCATCGTTAAAAGTATAGATGAAAACAATAGAATTGTGTTAACACATAAAGAGCTTTTAGGCTCTTGGGAAGAAAATGCACAATTATTTAGCCCTCAAACTAAAACTCTAGGCATAGTTCGCAGTATTGAAGATTACGGGATTTTTATTGAACTTGCGCCAAACTTAGCTGGTCTTGCTGAAGTGTGTGAGGGTATTGAAGTTGGGGATATTGTTAATGTTTATATTAAAAGTATTCTAAAGGATAAAATGAAAATCAAACTTGTTATTATCAGTAAATTAAAAAATTCTGATTTTGATATTAAAATAAATTATTTTAAAACTAAAGGACATATAAACTATTGGAAGTATTCTTCTGATAATGCAAGCAAATTAATAGAAACATATTTTACTTAAAATCATTATAAAATAAGCTGATATTTCATTTTCTAATAATGACATATCAGCTTATTTTGATTTATACTCACTTTTTTAGTAATTTTTCTAATGATTTATTATAACCAAAATATTCGTGATACAATTTCTCCCCAACATAATTTTCAAAATTATTAAATCTATTTTTATAATATGCATTCCAATAGCTACGAACCCTATCATGACTTTTTAAAAAACTTTCAATATTCAATAAACAAAATTTTTGTATAATTTCTTTCTTCTCACTTGTTAATTTAAAGTAAATTATATCAAGAATTTCAACCACATATTCATCAGATAGCTTTATAATGTATGGGATAATCCAATCAGGAAAGTTTTCGTTTAAAATAGCATATAAATGCCTTGCTCTTATAAAACCATTGCAACTCCTAGTATATATTGCGTGATATATCATTTTTTGCGTAAAGGAAAAATATAATGGGGCATAATGAAAATTATCAATATAATATATTCGGCTAGGAAAAGATATCTCTTCCCCGCTTAATAATTTAAAATTGCATCTGTTTTCGGTTACATCTTGTTTAAGATTATTATAACTTTTATCCAAAACCGTATTTAGAACTATTTCAACATCAGCACTTAACTCAAGCGGAAAGCCTTTTATCATTTTTAATCCACTCCTATTATTTTGCAAAGCACTACAATTTTGTATCTTGCAAAAAGTATGGGCAATTCATAAATTACTTTACGAATAGCCCATTATATCACTTTATATTTAATTCTTATGTCTAAGTAAAAAAGCCTCTACTTCGCCATTCCATAATATTCTCTTGCAATAAATTGTATCATCTTCATACACGCCTTCTGCATCAATTGCCTTTTTAATCGGAGTATCTTCGGATTTTTCTTTTGCATTAGTTATATTAATTGGCGTAAATCTTTGACCTTTGAAAGATTTAGACGCACTATTTTCAAAAAGTGGATTGATAAAGGCTTCGCTTATTACATAAGTTGGCTCTTTTAATTCATTTAGAACAATTTTTAGATTTTGATTTGCTTTTAAAGAATTTTCAATCAAAAATTGATGCACAACTGCACTTGATATTTGCTGAGAAATATCAACAAGTGTGCCTAATATTTTTTCACTAATTGGCTTTTCTTTTTTCTCAAAAAGAATGTAACCTAAAAGCATTTTTTTATTTCTAAGTGCAAAAACTAGTATATCGCTATCTTCACTTTGATTAACATTAAATTCATGAGTATGCTCACCTCTTTTTGAAACCAAAAGATGTTGACCATAAATTTTATCAGCTTGAAACTTAGAATAAATATCTGTAACTTCTGAAAAGCTAATATCTTTTATTACAACATCAACTTTTTCAGTGCTTTTCCAGTTGTATAATGCTTTTGCTCCAGTTTGAGTGTAATCAAATTTCACAATACTTGCTTTTGTGAATAAAAATTGTTCGCAAACTAATTTTAAAATTGATTGAATAGTAACTTCTGCAACTTTTGATTCTTCAACAATATTAAAAACAAACTCCTTAATATCATCTTTAAATTCTTCTAATTTTTCATTTAAATCAGCATTTGTTTTTTTACTATTTTCAATTTCAGTTCTTGTAGATTTATAAGCAATTTTTTCTTCACCAGTATAAAATTCAAATCTATTTTTGCCTTTTGCTTTTGCATTATATAAAGCTACATCGGCGTGTTCATACATTTTTTCAAATGTGTCGGAGTTTTCCATTTTAGATATGCCAACAGAAGCTGAAACATCTATGTATATTCCATTTTGTTCATAAGATTTCTTAAACTCCTTACAAACTTCTTGTCCTTTTTTTTCTAAAATTGAGTGTTCTTTATAGTTTTTTACAAAAACAAAAAACTCATCTCCACCAACTCTACCTATAATATCGCTCTTTTGGAATATCGATTTTAAAGCATTTCCAAGCTGTGTTAAAACAGCATCTCCATATAAATGCCCAAAAGTATCATTAATTGATTTAAAATTATCAATATCTATAATAAAAAGCGCCCCACTTTGAATTTCTGATTCTGGAAGAAAATATTTTCTTATAATTTCTTCGGTGGTATTTTTATTATATAGCCCAGTTAATCCATCCTTTTGCCCTTTTATCTCTGCTTGCTTTAAAAATTCAGAAAGCTGAATATATGATTTAACCCTAGCTTTAACAACATTATCTTTAAAAGGCTTTGCAATATAGTCTATCGCACCCAATTTAAAGCCTTTTTCTTCACTATTTGCATCATCCATACCCGTAATGAAAATTACAGGTATTTTTTTATAATCTTCGCTTGATTTTAACTTTTCAATAATTTGAAAACCATCCAAATCAGGCATTATAATATCTAATAAAATTAATTTAGGATCTGTTTCTTCTAGTACATTAAAAAGCTCAACACCACTATTAATGCAACGAATCGAATACTCGTCCTCTAACATTTTTTTTAATACCATTTGATTTAGCAAACTATCATCTACAACTAAAATTTCACTCATCAAGTATCTCCTTTGTTAGTAATTTATGTAAACACTTATCCTTATATGCATATTATACAATACAAGCTTAGTTAATACAAGCTTTTTATAAAACTTTTCCACAAATTTTAATAGGTAAAAAAAGGTAATATAGCACTATAGTAAAACGCCTATAAAGAAACTTTGCGAACAAAAAATACAAAGGAATGACAAAAGTCATTCCCTTAATTTACATAAAAGCTCCTCTTTTAAAAGAAAGTAATATTTCTTTTGCTATCAAAAAAAAACAAAAACATCGCTTTTTTCGGCACGATGTAGAGCAAAAGGCATTTAATCACTTTTTTAATATTAAACTTTCCTAGCCTTCGCTTTGCGAATTCCCGGCTTTGCTTTTTATTTTTTTAAAGCATCATATTTGCAGCTTGCATCAGCATTTTTTATATCTTTACTCACTCTATTTATTAAAAAAAACAAGTGGCTACGCCACTTGTTTTTTTTAATAATATCTACCTGTATGTTATCTTAATTTTATAATACTTTTGATAAAAAAGATTGTAGCCTTTGATTACTTGAATTTTCAAAAAATTCTTTTGGTGGCTTATCTTCTGCAATATTGCCTTCGTTTATAAAAATAACTCTATCTGCAACTTCCTTTGCAAATCCCATTTCATGAGTTACTATTATCATTGTCATGCCTTCTTTTGCTAAATCTGTCATAACATCTAGCACCTCTCCTACCATTTCTGGATCTAGTGCTGAGGTTGGCTCATCAAAAAGCATCACATGCGGATTCATTGCAAGTGCTCTAACTATTGCAATACGTTGTTTTTGTCCACCTGATAATTGAGATGGAAATGCAGTTTCTTTATCTTCAAGCCCAACTCTTTTTAATAAT
>CAZVOQ010000130.1:0-5453 GCA_964628475.1 uncultured Oscillospiraceae bacterium
AATCGCTTAAAGATGAAGTTGAAATTATTATTTGTATTTCATCAGACGATATTGAGAAAACTAAAATTCGTGCAGATTTAGGAATTAGCTATGATATGGATGTTTTAAGGCTAATTGATGAATTTGAAAATTTAGGTGTTAAGGTTACAGGAGTTGTATTAACAAAATATAATTACCAAGCCGCAGCCGACAACTTTATTAGAAAACTACATAACTTAGGAGTGAAAAGTTATAAACATTACATTATACCAAACTATCCAACAGACGTTGAAACAATCGTTAGTGAAGAAGGCTATGGAAAAAATGAATATGTGCAAACAGAAAAGCCTCTAGTTGTAGTAACGGCTCCAGGGCCTGGTAGTGGTAAATTAGCTGTTTGTTTATCTCAAGTGTATCATGAAAATAAAAACAAAAAATTTGCAGGATATGCAAAATTTGAAACTTTCCCAATTTGGAATTTGCCATTAAAGCATCCTGTAAACCTAGCTTATGAAGCAGCAACAGTTGATTTATTAGATTTAAATATGATAGATTCATATCATTTAGAAGCTTATAATGAAACAGCAGTTAACTATAATAGAGATATTGAAGCATTTCCAATAGTTAAAGCTATATTAAAAAGAATAACTGGAGATGAAGATTTTTATAAATCACCAACAGATATGGGTGTTAATATGGCAGGGTATGCAATTATTGATGATGAGGCTACAAAGTATGCAGCTAATCAAGAAATTATATCAAGATATTATGCAGGACTTTGCGAGTTTAAACTAGGGGAAATGAGCAGACAAGAAATAGAAAAGCTTGAAAATATTCTAGGACAACTTGAACTTCATCCTGAAACAGATAGAAGATGCATTATTCCAGCAAATAAAAAAGCTCAAGATTCAGGCAAGCCATCTGTTGCAATAGAACTAAGAGATGGAATGATAATAACAGGAAAAGCTTCAGATGTGTTATCAGCAGCAAGCTCTGCTGTTATAAATGCTTTAAAATATCTTGCAGGTATAAATGATTCTATTCAATTAATACCACAATCAGTTTTAGAGCCTTTAATTGATATTAAAAAGAAAATGCTTTCTTCAAAAATGTCTTCATTAAAATTAGATGATGTAATTTTAGCATTATCTGTTTCACAATCAACAAATCCAACGATTAAAGCTGCCCTTGCACAAATTCCAAAATTAAGAGGAACAGACATACATTCATCTGTTATGTTAAGAACAGGAGATAAATCTACTCTTAAAAAATTAGGGCTAAGAGTTACGGAAAATGATGTTTTTCCAGAAAATTCAATATACTTTTAAGTAAAAAAAGTTGTAAGACTCTAGTCTTACAACTTTTTTATTGATAATGTTTTAAAAGAATTTTAATTATAAATCCCATAAGTACTCCAAAAGAGATTCCAAAAACTAAAGCAGGCGAGCCTAAAAAGCCGATAGTAAAAGCTCCGAATATAAATCCGATTACTACGCCCCAAGCAATAAAGTATAACATACTTAATTCGTGAAAGTTTTTGAATGGTTTAGTTTGTTTGTAGTTTTTAATGATAACCACCCTCTTTTATAGTTTACTACATTAAAATTATAATATAAAAAAACTATATTGTGGTAGATATTCTTTAGATAAATTATTAATTTTTTAAATTAATAATGGCAAAACAGCCTGTGCTAAAACTAAAAATACTAAAAATCCAAATGTATCTGTTGTGGCTGTTAAAAAAACTCCACTTGCTAAAGCTGGATCTAATTTAAAGCTTTTTAGGATTAAAGGAATGAAAAAACCAAAGAAAGCCGCTATCATGTAATTGGCAATCATTGCTAGGATAACAATCATTGATAAGTAAATATTTTGATAACGAACAAACATTATTAAAGCAGCAAGCGAGCCTGTTACCGTTGCATTTAATATGCTAACGAGTATTTCCTTAAAAACTATTGTCCAATCGTCTTTTAAATTTATTTCATTTAAGGTTATTTTTCTTATAACAATAGATAGGGTTTGCGTTCCGGCATTTCCACCCATGCCTGAAATAATAGGCATAATAGCAGTTAAAGCTACAACTTGCGAGGTGGTGCTTTCAAATAAAGATATAACCCAAGTGGCTAAAGACGCAGTTAAAAGATTAACCATTAGCCAAGGCAATCTAGTTTTTATACTACTAAAGATCGAAGTGTCTTCTTCATCACCAGCAACACCACCTAGTTTTAGAATATCCTCAGTTTGCTCTTCAACTAAAACATCAATAATATCATCAACAGTGATAATTCCTAATAGCTGATTTCTTCTATTTATAACTGGTACAACCTTTAAATCGTATTTAGAAACAATGTGAGAAACCTCCTCTTGATCCATTTCAGGGGTAACGGTGATTATATTATCATCCATAATATCAAATAGGGTTTCATTATCTTTAGCTATAAAAATATCTCTTAAATCGGCTGTTCCAATAAGTTCTTTATGTTCATTTAAAACAAAAATTGTTTCGATAACTTCAGTTTTTGGGCCTATTTCTTTTATTTTTTGCAAAGTGTCTATCGCTTTTAAACGAGAGCGTAAGGCGATATATTCAGTTGTCATAATACCACCAGCGGTGTCTTCATCATACAAAAGTAGATGTTCTATATCGATGGTGTCTTTTTTCTTCATTAAATTCAATAATTCTTTTTTCTTATTAATTCTAATTATTCCTAAAATATCGGCAATATCATCTTTAGACATAAAATTAAATATATCTAAAATTTGCCTATTAGAAAGTAGATAAACAATCTTTTTTTGTAAAGGCTCATCGGCTTGCTCTAGTATGCTAGCTATATGCTCAGTATCTGTTTTTTCAAAAAACTGTAATATTTCTTCATCGTTAAAATCTTCAAGAGCAAGAGCAATATCAATAACATAAACTGAATTTATAATATCATGAAGCTCTTCTAAATCACTATTTAAAAGCAATTTTTTTAAATCAATATCAATATCAGAATCATCATCATCTTCAGCAATAATGGCGTCGATTAATTCAATTTTATCTTCTTGATTTTTTAAATTATCGTTCATAGTGTATCCTCCTTTTTATTTATCTCTAAGTATAATTTTATTATATTGTATCATTAAAAGTCAATAAAAAATGTAATATAATAAAAACAGGTGGTAACACCTGTTTTTTTATTATAAAATATATTTTTAATAAATAAGTTTAAGCATTTTGAGCACTTTTAATAAATCCACCAGCTATAACCAAATCATTATTATAAACAACTAAACTTTGGCCTTTTGCAACGGCTCTAATATTCTCTAAAAATTCAAAAGATAATATATCTGCATCACTTTTAATAACTCTTGCAAGATCTCCTTTTGAAGCACTACGAACTTTAACTGTGTAAATTTCGCCTTCATTTAAAAATTTATTATTTGGATACACTGGCGAAGATAAAACAACACTTTTAAAATACTCATCCCCAGCATAAGCAAGCTTTACATCACCATTATCTAAAATTTCTTTAACAAAACAAGGTTTTCCAAGAGCCACATTAAGCCCTTTTCTTTGCCCGATTGTATAGTGATGTACGCCAAGGTGTTTTTTTATAATTTTTCCTTCTGGAGAAATAAAATTACCATCTTTAGCTTTAAATCCCATACTTTCAATAAATTGAGCGTGATTGTTTGATGGGATAAAGCAAATTTCTTGGCTATCAGGCTTATTGGCAGTAAAAAGCCCTGTATCTTTTGCTTTTTGGCGAATTTCTGGTTTTTCATATGAGCCTAAAGGCAAAATTAATCTTGAAGAAATCTCTTGTGGAACTCTATGGAGCATATAGCTTTGGTCTTTCATTGGGCTAATGGCTTTTTTAATATAATAAGTATCCTCAACTTTTTCAACTTGCGCATAGTGCCCAGTTGCAATATATCCAATTCCTAATTCATTTGCTAAATTTAATATAGTTTTAAATTTAACCTCAGGATTACATAAAACGCATGGATTAGGCGTTGAGCCATCGCAGTAGCTTTTGCAAAATGGAAGGATAACTTTGCTATTAAAATCATCTCTAACATCGGCAGTGTGTAGCTTTATTCCAAGAAAATCACTAACTTTTTTTGCATCGATAACAGCGCCTTCGTGTGAATTTGAAAATCTAATTACAACTCCCTCAACTTCTAATCCTTGTTTTTTTAATAAATCTACTGCAACAGAAGAATCAACTCCGCCAGAAACACCTACTAAAACTTTATGAAAATTTAAATTATTACTCATAATTATAATATCTCTTTTCTATTTAACTTAATTTAAAGTGTATTATACCTTGAAAAAATTAATTTTACAATAAAAATGTTAAGTTTTTACTCAAAAACAGTATAAATTGTGATTTAATCACTAATATTAATCATACACTGGTATTATAAAAGAAAATATGGCAATAATAAATTATAAGCTAAAATTTATGACTTTCTAAAACAGCTATCCTATCACATTCCTCGTTTTCGGGATGGCCTGCATGCCCTTTAATCCATACATACTCTAGCTTATGTTTTTGTATTTCAACTAATAATTGTTCCCATAAATCAATATTTAATGCCATCTTGCCATCTGATTTTTTCCAGCCTTTTTTTTGCCAATTATAAACCCAGCCTTTATTTATAGAATCTAAAACATATTTAGAATCGCTAGTAAGTATCACGTGGCAAGGCTCTTTTAAAGCGCGAAGCCCAAAAAGCACAGCCGACATTTCCATTCGATTATTTGTGGAATCTTTTTCTCCACCACTCACAATCTTTTCATGGCCATTATATTTTAAAATTGCACAGTATCCCCCAGGGCCTGGATTGCCTCGACATGCACCATCGGTGTATATATGTATTGTTTTCACGTTTAATATTCCTTTTAAATTATTGTATTATTATTAAATAATGATACCAACAATATTATAAACCAAAATGAGTTTATTGTAAAGAATACACAATAAATTTCTTATATACTTGACATATTGCTATAAAAAAAGGTAAAATATAAGTGAATAGGTGTATTATCATATACTACCAACCGTTACGTTTGTTTATTAAAACCAATAATCGTTTACAATTAAAAAGATATATGAAACTTTAGCTAATTAGCTACGGTCAGTTTTTTATTTGCATAATATCAGTTAGCAAGATTTAAATTAACTAATATTTAGCATAACTATACTTAGGAGGTATAATGGAAAATAAAGTACAAAGCAGCGCAAATGCAGTTGAAAAAACTACTAAAAAGCCTGCACAAAAAAGAAAATATTATAACAAAAAAAAGAAAAAAGCCCCAGCTGCATCAATTAGAATAGTGCCTCTTGGCGGATTAAATGAAATAGGAAAAAACATCACAATGTATGAGTGTGGTGAAGATAAAATTTTAGTCGACTGTGGATTATCATTCCCAGATAGTGAAATGTTTGGAGTAGATTTAGTTATTCCTGATTTTAGCTATG
>CAZVOQ010000131.1:0-5436 GCA_964628475.1 uncultured Oscillospiraceae bacterium
TGAGTGCTTCTCAAGTTCGACTTCATATTCATAATAACGAAATAGAAAAAATCAAAAATCTTGTACCTAGTTCTACATATGAGTTTTTTAGTTCAGACAAGGGCAAAGATTGTGTAAAAATAATCCAAAACTCAAACGATATAATTCATCACTAATAATATTAATCAATTAAAAAAGCAATCATAAAGCTCATAGCTAAAAGATCTGCACTGCCTCCGGGGGATATATTCATCTGAATATATTCCTCGTTTATTTTTGCCATTTCTAAAATTATATCAGCATCTTTATCAATTATATTCCTTGCATTTTCTTGCACTTGATTTAAAGTTTTTAAATCGCTTCTTTTAATTATATTTGTATCTTCAACGCTTGCTATTAAATGCATAAGGGTGATAACGCCTGCATCATTATAGCTTTTCCCTTCTTCTAACAGCCTTTTCATAACAGGATAGCCTATATTCTTTATATCCTTATATCCATCAGCTGCTTGCCCTCTAATGCCTTTAATCTTTTGAGTTTGAAATAATTTTTCTCCAAAAGTCGTAGGGTTTTTAATGTTATCAAAGTCGTGTATTGATATTTTTGCCATTTCAGATGCTAAATTTAAAACAGTATCTATATCATTTTCCATTTCATTTGCATATATATAAGCAAAAACTGCGCTTAATATCCCTAGTGAAAAAATAGCACCTTTATGAGTGTTTACGCCTTTTGTTATGCTAAGCATTTCTTTTTCTGCGATAATTCCTAAATATCTTAATTTTAAAAAAATTTCTGCTGGAGAAAAACTATCCATTTCAAAAGCTTTTTTAGCGCATTTTTCAAAATAATCATAAAGCGTTACAGAGCTATCAATAAAAGTGAACACATTCATATCATTGTGCGAGCCATTATCAAATAAATCAACTAATCCTGCTTTTGGACTAACTGAAACTTCATACAACAGCGCTCTAGTTGCATTTTTAGCTATATTTTTAACCATTTTATCATTAAAATAATCACAAATAAGATTAATTGTATATTCTTGCAATTCTTCAACGCTATGAGTTCTTGAACTTGCACAATTAGCGCCTTCTTTTTTACATATTAAACAGCTTCTCTCAATTGCCCCAATGTCTTTTCTTGATACTTTTAAGCCATCTTCTTTAATAATATCTATATCAAATAATCTTCCAATGCCAAAGCTTTCTTCTACTTCAAATGCTATCTTTTTAACTTTTATGCTGTCTTCATTTACAAGTATATACCCTTCACAGCCAGTTTTATTTAAAAAAACTTCTTTTTTTAATATTTGTATATTTTGAGCAGTTAGAGCCGCTAGTGTAAGCTCTTGAGATTCTAAAAAAGCTTTTTTAATAAGCTGAGAATTTTTAAATGGACCTGCAATATTCATTGTTGTACAAATTAATGTTTTACATTCTTTTAAATAATTTTCTTGTTTTTCAACTCTTTTTTCTCTTGTATCTAGCATTTCCATTAAAGAAACTTCCATATTTTTTTGTTTTAATAATTCTAGCTGTATTTTCTTATTAATAGTAATCACCGCCTATATTTTTTAATTCGTCATTTTATTATTTTATAGCATATACTTTAATTAATTATAATAATAATTTTATCTTATGTAAACAAGTTTTAATAATTATTAACCTAAAATTAATTAAATAATAAAAAATATGCCTATAAGGCATATTTTTTATATAACTTAAATTATTTTGATTTTATTTTTTTAACAACATCCATAATTGTGCCATCTCTTGCCTCAATTATTCCAACAACTTTATCTTCAAACTCTACTTTATTTGGAACTCCAGCTATGCTGTAAGCCATATCTCTTAGTTCTTCAATAGTTTTAATTTCAAGACCTTTATTTGATAAACATTCAACTAAATCTTGTCTTCTTGGATTAATTGCAATACCATATTCTGTTACTACAACGTCAACTGTTTCGCCTGGAGTAGTAACTGTTGTAACGTCTGAGCAGATAGCAGGAATTCTACTTTGTAGTAATGGAGTTATAACAATAGTACATTTTGCACCAGCTGCTGTATCTGGATGGCCGCCTTGAGCGCCTGTTACAACGCCGTCAGAGCCTACTACAACATTACAGTTAAAGTTTACATCCACTTCAAGTGAAGCTAATATAACAAAATCTAATCTATTTACAAATGCGCCTTTATTAAATGGATTTGCATATTCACTAGCCGACATTTCGATATGATTAACATTTCTTTTAATAGATTCAACAGCACCTAAATCAAAGTCTTGAACGTCTACTAATTTGCCTATTAATCCTTCTTCAAGCATATCACAAAGAGGTGTTGTAATCCCGCCAGAAGCCCAGCTCATTTTAATATTTCTTTTTCTCATTTCTTCAGCTAAAAAATGAGTAGATGCAATAGAAGCACCACCTACACCTGTTTGGTATGAAAAACCTTCTTTAAAATATGGTGTATTAATAACTACTTGTGTGCAGTAATCTGCCATTTTTAATTTTCTCATATCCGTTGTTGGTTTTGCAGCACCTGTTGCTATTTTATCAGGATTACCAATAGCCTCAACTACGCAAACATAATCAACATCAGTCATTGAAATGCTAGCTGGAACATTAGGAAAAGCAACTAAAGTATCTGTAACTACAATTACTTTATCAGCATATCTTGCATCCGACATAGCATACCCTAAAACTCCACAGTCGCTTTTTCCGCCATTAGCTTTGCAGTTTCCATATTCGTCTGCAGTTGGAGCGCCTATAAATGTTATATCTATATGCTCTTCTCCACTTTCAATACTTCTAACTCTACCACCGTGTGAGCACATTGTAGCTAAGCCTTTTAATTTGCCATTTGAAATAGCATCGCCTATTTTACCTCTAACACCAGAAGCTCTTATTGAAGTTATTGTTTCATTTTCAATTAAATGCACTATTGGATCATTAGCTTTTCCAAGACTTGTAGCACATAATCTAATATCTTTAACTCCTAATTTTTCAATAGCTAACATAACCATGTTTACAATAAAATCACCTTCTCTAAAGTGGTGGTGAAATGAAATTGTCATTCCATCTTTTATCCCAGCTTTATCTAAAGCTTCTTCAATAGAGCTCACCATTTTACTTTTATTTGGATCATTTAGTGCCTTAGTTATTGGCGCTGCCTTTTTATATTCATAGCCATCAAACGCATTTTGCCCTTTATAGCCTTCTTTTTTTGTAATTTCTAGGATATCAGCTGGGATATCTCTTCCAACTTTATTAAGCATAATTATAAATCCCCCGTATACACGCCTGAAGCTTTTGCAAGATCAATTGTGCGTTTTGCTCCATCATAAAAGGCAATATCAATCATTTTTCCATCAACTGTGAAAACACCTATACCTTTTGCTTTTTTATCATCAATTTCTCTAACTACTTTTTCAGCAAATAGTATTTCTTTTTCTGTTGGAGTGAATACTTTGTGAGCTATATTAACCTGTCTTGGATTTACAATACTTTTGCCGTCAAATCCCATAGTTTTTATTAATTTTACTTCTTCTTCAAATCCTTGAATATTTGCAACATCTGTATAAACAGTGTCAAAGCATTGAACGCCTGCAGCTCTTGCATGAATTACCATAAGCTGTCTTGCTCCGTTTAATTCAACGCCAGTTCCTGAAATTGTTGTTTGTAAATCTTTAGTGTAGTCACCGCCAGATAAAGCAACGCCTAAAAGTCTATCAGAAGCATTACATATTTCTGCAAGATTAACTACTCCTTTAGCGCTTTCTATTGCAGCCATAATAAGAGTTTTTCCTTCTTCAACTCCAAACTCTTTTTCTGCTGCTATAACTGCTTTTTCAACAATATGTATGTCTTCTTTTTTCTCAACTTTTGGTATTCTAATTGAATCAGCACCACCAGCTACACAAGCTCTAACGTCTTCTAGCCAAAATTTTGTGTCTAGCGCATTAATTCTAACCATTCTCTCGCAAGTTTTATAATCAATTTCTCTTAAAGCATGGTATAAAGAAAATCTAGCAGCATCTTTTTGATTTTCAGAAACTGCATCTTCTAAGTCTAAAATAATTGTATCTGCACCATAAATATATGGATCTTTAATTAAGCTAGGTTTTTGACAATTCAAAAACATCATGCTTCTTCTTAGTCTTTTTTTGTTTGGGTTTATCATACTATTTCTTCCCCCCACTTAATAGTTCCTTCATTTTCATTTGCTCTAAAAACAGCACATTCAACTCTAGCTTTAATTGTGCAATCTAGTGCTCCTTTATCAACAACTTTAACAGTTGCATCTTTAACTTCTAATCTACTTAAAACATCTAAAACAGTTGTTTTAATTGCCTCTCCATATTGGTTTATAACACTACTTTCAAGTTCTAGTGTAATGCCGTTTTCGCCCGGCTCTACTAACACATAAGCATCACTTGATTCAAGTGTTCCAGCGCTTGCTGATTTTTTAATAATCATATATTCAAAAACCTTTCTTTTAATAATTACTTTAATTATAATGCTTTATTACACATTTCACAAATTCAAGTTTTGAATAACGGGTATCAGCTTTTTTAATTTAGTTAGCATATTTATACAAATTCATTTTTTACACTAAAAAAACAGATTTTTTATTAGCATTTTACACTTTTTATTTGCATATTTTTTGTGCAATTTACTAAAAAAATATTTTGCTTTTTTTGCTATTTTTTTATAAAAAAACTACTAAATTTTATTCTTTGAAATGCTATTATCATAACTTACACTATAAAAAGTGATTTTTATAAAACTAAAACACCTTTTAAGAAAAAATCTTAAAAGGTGTTTTATTATTATACTAATTTTCCATTAACTACAATAGTTCTTACTTCATCTTCTTTAGGTGCATTTTTATTACCAAAATAAGTTAATGCAACTTGACCAAATTGAGCATAGCTTAAAACGTCTTCTTCTGAAGATTCAGGATATTTTTCTAATAATTCTGCTTTTAATTTATCGAATTCTGGAGCAATTAAATCTGCTGGACGGCAAGAGATAACTTCTTCATCTCCGATAATTTTCTTTTTAAATTCTTCACTAATGGCAACTGGAGTTTTACCATAGTCGCCTCTAATCATTCCTTTAAATTCTTTAGTAATCATTTTATATCTTTCGCCTAAAATGATATTAAAAACAGCTTGTGTTCCGACAATTTGGCTCGTTGGAGTTACAAGTGGTGGATTACCAGCTTCAAGGCGAACTTTTGGAACTTCATTTAAAACTTCTTCAAGTTTATCTAATTTTCCAGCCCCAGTTAACTGGCTAACTAGATTTGAAAGCATCCCACCTGGAACTTGATAAACTAAAGTGTTTGCATCTACTGATAGTAGTTTTGGATTTAAAAGTTTGTTTTCTAAATATTTTTCTCTTAAAACTTGAACTTTTTCTCTTACAACATTTAATTTTTCTAAATCAAG
>CAZVOQ010000132.1:0-5418 GCA_964628475.1 uncultured Oscillospiraceae bacterium
TCATATAAAGATAAATCATTAGAAAAAATCCTTAATGTAACTAATGGGTGTATAGTTTATCAAGAGCAAGTAATGCAGATTTTCCGAGAACTTGCAGGATACACTTATGGGCAAGCTGATTTAGTTAGAAGGGCAATGAGCAAGAAAAAAGCTGATGTAATGGAGAAAGAAAGAAGTCACTTTTTAGAAGGCTGTGCAGCTAATGGAATTAATAAAAATGCAGCTAATGATATATTTGAAGAAATGCTAAGCTTTGCCTCATACGCTTTTAATAAATCACACGCAGCGGCATACGCTCTTTTAGCATATCAAACAGCTTATTTAAAGGCTCATTACCCGAAAGAATTCTTAGCCTCTATGTTAACGAGCATTTTTGAAAACTCAAATAAAATACTTGAATACACACAAGAGTGTAAAAGATTAAATATTAAGATATTACCTCCGGATATTCAAAAAAGTTTTTCTGGCTTTACAGTTGAGGGAAATGATATTAGATATGGTCTTTCAGCTATAAAAAATGTTGGGAAACAGTTTGTTGAATCTTTAGTTAAAGAAAGAGAAGATAATGGAGAGTTTAAAGGCTTATTTGACTTAACAAAAAGATTAGCTGGAAAAGATTATAGTAAACGTGCAGCAGAAAGCCTTATAAAAGTTGGAGCTTTTGATAGCTTTAGCTTTAAAAGAAGACAGCTATATAATGCGATAGAAATGGTTTTAAAAAGTGTAAATCAAGATATGAAAGCAAATATGGAAGGCCAAATAGACTTTTTTAGCATTTCCGATGAAGCAAAAGATAGCAAGTATTCACAAAAAGATGATTACAATTATCCAGATTGCCAAGAATTTACAGATAATGAAATTTTAAATTTTGAAAAAACGCTCGCTGGCATATATATTTCAGGTCATCCGCTTGAAAAATATATAGATTATTCTAAAAGTATATCAACTTGCAACATTTCTACCTTGACGGGAGAGGGTAATGAGGTATACGATAATAGTGTGCAAACAATAGTTGCAATAATAACAAAAACTAGGTATCACACAACAAAGAAAAATGATATTATGGGATTTATCACAGTTGAGGATTTATCTGGCTCTTTAGAAGTTATTGCTTTTCCAAAAGTTTTAGAAAGGCAAAATCTTCATATTGCTGAAAATGCTGTAATCATAATTAAGGGCAAAGTTTCACTAAAAGAAGATGAAACAGTTATTTTAGCAGAAGAAATAATTAATATCGATTCTGAAAAGGCACAAAATCTAAAAAAACAACATCAAAATTCAAAATTTGGAATATATTTGAGAATTGAGAGCAAAAATAGCTTTGAATTTCAAAAAACAAAGGTTTTCTTAGAATCTTTAAAAGGTAGTATTCCAGTTTATTTGTATTTTAAAGATACAAAAGAATATCTAAAAGCACCAGAAAGAATGTGGGGCTTTGATGATTTTGAAACTCTTAATAATTTAAAATATATTTTAGGAGATGAAAATGTTGTTTATAAAAAGTAGCGTTTTAATAAAACAATAAATCATCATAATAAGTTTGAATTTTAAGAATCAAACGAGGAGGGTATTACTATGGGAGAAATTAAAACAATTGGCATACTAACTTCAGGTGGAGATGCACCAGGTATGAATCCAGCTATTAGAGCAGTTGTGAGAACTGCAATTTTTAAAGGAATTAAAGTTAAAGGCATAAAACATGGATATAATGGGCTTATTAATGATGATATTATTGATATGAATTTAAGAAGTGTTTCTGAAATTATCCACAGAGGCGGAACTATGCTTTACACTGCACGTTCATTAGAATTTATGACAGAAGAAGGGCAAGAAAAAGCATATCAAACTTGCTTAAGGCATGGAATAGATGCATTAGTGGTTATAGGTGGTGATGGTTCATTTAGAGGCTGTCGTGCAATAGCTAAAAAAGGAATACGCACAATTGGTATACCTGGAACAATAGATAATGATATTGCTTGCAGTGATTACACAATTGGATATGACACTGCTCTTAATACAGCAATGGAAATGATTGATAGACTAAGAGATACAACACAAAGCCATGAAAGATGCTCAGTGGTTGAAGTTATGGGAAGAAATTCAGGATATCTTGCTGTTAATACTGGTATTGCAACTGGTGCTTTAGCAATATTAATTCCAGAGCAACCATATAATTTAAAAGAAGACGTTATTGCTAGAATTCAAAAAACTAAAGCTGAGGGCAAGAAAAACTTCCTTATTTTAGTTGCAGAAGGCGTTGGCAAAGTTGAAGAGATAGCTTGGTATATCCAGCAAGAAACAGGAATAGAAACAAGGGCTACTATTTTAGGCCATGTTCAAAGAGGTGGCTCACCTAGTCTTCGTGATAGAGTTGTTGCATCACAAATGGCTTATCACAGTGTTAAATTGCTTACTGAAGGAGTTTACAATAGAGTTATCGGATTAGTGGAAGATAAGGTTGTTGATTTTGATATTACACAAGCACTAGAAATGACAAAAACAGTTGATGAAACTTTAATGGATATTGCAGAGGCAATTTCAATCTAATAAATATTATAAAATAAGCGGTTTTTAAAAAATCGCTTATTTTATTTTAAAAAAATTAATATATATTAAATAATGCTTCTAGTTGTAAAGGGGATATAATGAGAAGAAAAGTGAAAAAAGGATTTAAAAAGATTACGATTTTTAAATTAAGTTTAATTTTTATTATAGCAATAATTAGTTTAATAGTTATAGTATCGGATATAAGATTGCGACCAGTAGTGCAAAAAATAGCACAAACTAAAACTCAAAGCATAGTTACGCAGGCTGTGAATAATACTATAACAAATGAATTAGAAAAGCTACAGCTTACATATCTTGATTTAGTCACTTTAGAAAAAAATGAAGATGGGGAAATTGTGAGCCTTTCATATGATGCTCTTGAGATGAATAAATTAAAATCATTAATGACAACAGCAGTTTTGCAAAGCACAGATAAGATTGAGCCATCAAATATATATGTGCCAATAGGAAATATCACAACTATTGACTTTTTTCAAAATAAAGGGCCTAGCTTAAAATTTACAATAATTCCAACAGCATACGTTGAAGTTGATATAGAAACAGAATTTATAAACACAGGTATAAATCAAGTTAATCATAGGATTTCTCTTGTTTTTAATATAACAGCAGACGCATTAATTTCAAGATATACAACAGGAGTAAATATTAACACTAAGGTGTGTGTTGCAGAAACAATAATAGTTGGAGAAGTGCCAAATAATATTGGAAGTAATAGTCTTTTAATTTCTGAAAATTAGTATTGTAAGAAAGTTTAAAATTTGATATAATAATTTAGTTAGAGGTGAATAAAATGGATATTAAAATAGCAAAAGAAAAAATAGATAAGTTAATTGAAGAAATTTTATATCATTCAAAAATTTATTATGAAGAAGATAGAACTGAGATTAGCGACTTTGAGTATGATAAATTAATGAATGATTTAAAAAAACTAGAAGCAGAATTTCCAAGTTTAGTTTTAGAAAATTCACCAACTCAAAATGTTCAAGGATTTGCATCATCAAGTTTTGAAAAGGTTGCACATAGTGTTAAAATGGAAAGTTTGCAAGATGTGTTTTCAAACGAAGAACTACTAGATTTTGATAAAAGAGTAAAACAAGTTTTTAGTGAGTGTGATTATATAGTTGAAACAAAAATAGATGGGCTTTCTATAAGTTTAGAATATGAAAACGGAGTTTTTACTCGTGGCTCAACTAGAGGAGATGGATTTATTGGTGAAGATGTTACTCAAAATTTAAAAACAATTAAATCAATTCCTAAAAAATTGAAAAATGCTCCAAGTTTTTTAGAGGTGCGTGGCGAAGTATATATGCCAAAAGAAGTATTCCAAGAGCTTGTTGAAAAGCAAATCGAAGAAGAAAAAAAGCCTTTTAAAAATCCAAGGAATGCGGCATCAGGCTCTGTTAGGCAAAAAGATCCTAAAATTACAAAAGAGAGAAAATTAGATATATTCGTTTTTAATATTCAGCAAATTAGCGATGATTTTAATATAACTAATCATAAACAGTCGCTAGATTTATTAAAAAAATTAGGATTTAATGTTTCGCCAAGATATAATTTATATTCGAATATTCAAGATGTTATAAACGAAGTTGCAAAAATTGGCGAGATGAGAAATGAATTTTCTTATGATATAGATGGGGCAGTTATTAAAATTAATGATTTTGATAAAAGATTAGAGCTAGGCTCAACTAATAAATTTCCGCGCTGGGCAGCTGCATATAAATATCCACCAGAAGAAAAGTCAACTATTTTAACTGAAATAGAGGTTTCAGTGGGCAGAACAGGTGTTTTAACTCCAACAGCTATTTTTGAAACTATAAATTTAGCTGGAACTAGTGTTTCAAGGGCTGTTCTTCATAATCAGGATAATATTGATGCAAAAGATGTTAATATTGGTGATGAAATTATAGTTAGAAAAGCTGGTGATATTATCCCAGAAGTTGTTAAAGTTATCAAAAAGAATTCTAAGGGCAGTTTTCAAATTCCGTTAGTATGTCCTAGTTGTAATCATAGTATTGAAAAAACTTCTGAGGCGGCTTTAAGGTGTAATAATCCAGATTGCTCTGAGCAGTTAGTTAGAAATATTATTCATTTTGCCTCAAGAAACGCAATGAATATTGACGGGCTAGGGGAAAGTATAGTTATCCAGCTTTCAGAAAAAGGATTAATTCATGATATTGCGGATTTATATACTTTAACTATTGAAGATGCATTAAAATTAGATAATTTTAAAGAAAAATCAGCAAATAATTTAATTAATGCAATTGAAAAATCAAAAGAAAATAATTTAGATAAATTAATTTTTGCACTTGGGATTAGAAATATAGGTGAAAAAGCAGCAAGGCTTTTGGCTGAAAAATTTATTGATATTAAAACCTTGATAAATACTGATTTTCAAAGTATAATAGATATTGATGGTTTTGGCGATATAGCAGCTGAAAATGTCACTGAATATTTTAAGCAAGAATCTGCTAAATTAGTTTTAGACAAACTAATAAATGTAGGTGTAAATACCACTTATATTTCAAGCAATCAAAGTGATGTTTTAAAAGATAAGACATTTGTTATAACAGGCACTTTAGAAAACTTATCAAGGCAAGAAGCAGAGAAAATGGTTTTAGATAATGGTGGAAAAGTTTCTTCATCAGTGTCTAAAAAAACAAGCTTTGTTTTAGCTGGTGAGAGTGCAGGCTCAAAACTTGAAAAAGCAAACTCATTAGGAGTTGCAGTTTTAACTCAAGAAGAATTTTTAGAAATGATTAAATAAAAGGAGAATATATATGGAAATCAATATAAAACACATTGCAAAGCTTGCAAGACTTTCTATCGAAGAAGAAAAAGTTGCAAAAT